>NZ_NIBE01000058.1:29019-40452 GCF_002205115.1 Pseudomonas sp. DrBHI1 | reverse complement strand
CAGGCCGGCAGCTTGCGCCGCCAGCGGCTGTAGACCATGGCGCTGGCACCGGAGTACGGCAGGCACAGCAGGTTCAAGCTCGACACCGCCTTATTGCGCCGCGGCTTCGGCCATCTTCTGGCGCAGGCTCAGTGGGCGCATGTCGGTCCAGACCTCATCGATGTAGGCCAGGCAGTCCTTCTTCAGGCCGCTCTTGCCCACCGCGCGCCAGCCGTTGGGGATCGCCTTGTAGTCGGGCCAGATGGAATACTGCTCTTCGTGGTTGACCACTACCTGGAACTGGATATCGTCGCGGTCGAAAACGGAAGTCATTGCCTGTCTCCTTGAATGATGAGTGCCGAACGCGCCGGGCGCAGGGCGGCTTCCATGAAAACGAAGACCGCACCGGGAAAATTAGGCCCATCCTGGAACTCTTGCTCGCCGCCCATGGCGCCCACAGGGTAACAACCAATGAGGGCTACTGTGCCGCACTCCCCCACCCCAACGCCTTGTACAGCGCAATCGCATCCAGGTACGACGCCGTTTCCGCCTCGGCCACCTCGCGCTTGATCGAGAACAGCGCACGCTGGTTCTCCAACACCGCCAGGTAGGTCCCCGCTCCACGCCGATAGCGCTTGTTGGCAATGTCGATGGCCTCGCTGCCGTGGCCGGCGGAAGCCACCAGGCTTTGCAGCCGCGCCTGGTTGCGCACCAGTTGCGTCACCGCGTTCTCCACCTCTTCGCGGGCCAGCAGCACAGCCTGCTGGTAGCGTGCCTGACTGCCCTCGGCCAGCGCCTCGCGCACCCGCAGGCGGGCACGGGCGTTGCCCAGGCGCAGCGCCGGCCAAGTCACCACCGGCGCCAGCTCGTAGGCGCGGGCGGCACTACCCAGGTCGCCGCCGCGCAGGGCGAAGAAACCGATGAAGCCGCCCAGGTCCAGACGCGGGTACAGCTCGGCGGTGGCCGCGCCGACATCCTCGGTGCTGGCCGCCAGCTCACGCTCGGCGCTGACCACATCAGGGCGCTGGCCGATCAGCGCGTCGACATCGCCCAACGGCAACTGGCGCGCCAACGGCGGCAGGAACGGCGCGGCGCCCTGTTCCTGGCTGCCCGGCACCTGCCCGGTCAGCACGTCGAGGCGGTAGCTGGCCTGCTGGATTGCCGCCTGCAACGGCGGCACCGCCGCCTCGCTGAGCAGCAAGTTGGCATGGGCGTTCTGCTGGTCCTCGTACTGGCCGCTGCCGGCGCGCACCTGGGCGCTGGTCAGCTGCAGGGTCTCGCGCCAGGCCTCGACCTGATCCTCGGCCACGGCCAGGCTGCGTTTGAGCCCAAGCTGGAGGTAGTAGTTGCGGGCGACTTCCGCGGCGATACTCAGGCGCGCCTGGCGCAGGTCCGCCGCCGCCGCGTCGGCGCGGGCCTCGGCGGCGTCGGTCAGGCGTTGCAGGCGACCGAACAGGTCGATCTCCCACTGCACGTCGAAGCCAGCGCGGTACTGCTCGGTGCGCATGCGCCGCGGGTCGCTGCCATCAGCCGGTTGCTGCTGCTCCAGGCTCTGGTTGTAGCCGGCGCGGGCGGTGACCCAGGGATAGCGGTCGAGGCTGCGGTCGTCGAACAGCGCCCGCGCCGCCAGCAGGTTGGCATGGGCCTGGCGGATATCGTGGTTGTTGGCCAGGGCCTGGTCGACCAGGCGCACCAGCTGCGGGTCGTCGAAGAACCGCCACCACTGCGCCGGCAACTCGCCACGGGCGGCGAAGGCGGCGCGCTGCGGGCTGTGCACGCCACTGGCCGGTACCTCGGCCTTTTGGTAATCGGGGCCGACGCTGCACGCAGACAAGGCCAGGGCCATCAGGGAGACGACGAATACAGGCTTCATGGCTGGCCCTCCAGGGTTTCGGCCAACGAACGCGCCCGCGCCGAACGCGCGGTGCTGGCATGGTCACGGGCCAGCAGGCTGTAGATGGTCGGCAGCACGAACAGGGTGAACAAGGTCCCCACCAGCATCCCGGTGACGATCACCACGCCCAGCCCGAAACGGCTGGCAGCGCCAGCGCCCGAGGCGAACAGCAGCGGGATCAGCCCCACCACCATGGCTGCCGTGGTCATCAGGATCGGCCGCAGGCGGATCTGCGCCGCCTTGCCGATCGCCGTGCGCCGGTCCAGGTGCTGCTCGGCCTGCAGGGTGTTGGCAAACTCCACCATGAGAATGCCGTGCTTGCTGATCAGCCCGATCAGCGTCACCAGGCCGATCTGCGTATAGATGTTCACCGTGGCCACCCCCAGCGCCAGGGGCAGCAGCGCGCCGCTGATCGACAGTGGCACGGTGATCAGGATGATCAGCGGATCGACCAGGCTCTCGTACTGCGCGGCCAGCACCAGATAGATCACCACCACGGCGGCGAGGAACGCCAGCATCAGGGCGTTGCCCTCCTGCTGGTACTGGCGGGCGTCGGACTGCCAGTCAATGCTGAAACCAACGGGCAATTCAGCCGCGACCTGCTCGAGGAACGCCACCGTGTCGCCCAGTGTGACCCCGGCCGCCGGGATGCCCTGGAAAGTCGCGGCGTTCTGCTGGTTGAACTGGGTCAGGCGGTTGGGCTCGACCTGCTCGCTGACCTGCACCACGGTGGACAGCGGCACCAGCCGGCCCTCCTCGCTGCGCACGTACTGCCGGGTCAGGGCCTGCGGGGTCAGGCGCTGGTCGCGCGGGCTCTGGGCGATGACGTCGTAGGAGCGGCCGTCGAGGCCGAAGCGATTGAGGTAGTTCTCCCCCACAAGCACCGCCAGCGACTCGCCGATGTCCTGCATGCGGATGCCCATGCTGTTGGCCTTGGCGCGGTCGACCCGCACCTGCACCACCGGGTTGTTGTAATCCAGGTCGCTGTCGACCACGGCGAACAGGCCGCTCTGTCGGGCCTTGGCCTTGACCTGCTCCATGGTGTCGAACAGCACTCGGTAATCCTGGGAGCTGCGCAGCACCATCTGCACCGGCAGGCCGCCCGTCGAGCCCGGCAGCGCCGGCAGCTGGAAGGCAAAGATGCTGGTGCCTTCGACATCGTTCACCGCCGCCTGCAGGTCGAGCTGGATCTGCGAGGCGTTGCGCGCACGCTCGTCCCACGGTTGCAGGTTGATGCCGCCGATGCCCGAGGCGATGCCATCGCTGCCGTTGATGATCCAGGTGCTGACGGTCTCCGGCAGGGTGCGGTAGACCGCGTCGAGCTTGTCGGCGAATCGTTCGACATAGGCCAGGTTGGCATGCTGCGGCGCCTTGATCGCGGTAAGCAGCCCGGCCTGGTCCTCGGTCGGCGCCAGCTCGCGCTGCGGCAGGCTGTACAGCAGCGGCAGGCTGACCAGCACCAGCAAGGCGAAGCCGACACTGATCCAGCGATGTTTCAGCGAGAACCCCAATACATGGGCGTAGCGCTCGGCCAGCCAGTCGAAGAAACGGTTGGCGGCATGGGCCATGCGCCCTTCGGACTGACGCGCATCAAGCAGGAACGAGCTCATCACCGGCGACAGGGTCAGCGCCACCACACCGGAAACCACGACCGCGCCAGCCAGGGTCAGGGCGAACTCGCGGAACAGCGCGCCGGTCAGCCCGCCCATCATGCCGATCGGCGCGTACACCGCGGCCAGGGTGATGGTCATCGCGATCACCGGCCCGGCCACCTCGCGGGCGCCGATCAATGCCGCCGCCACCGGTGTGCGCCCCTCCTCGATATGGCGGTGGACGTTCTCCACCACGACGATGGCATCGTCCACCACCAGCCCCACCGCCAGCACCATGGCCAGCAAGGTGAGCAGGTTGATGCTGAAACCGAACGCCAGCATCAGCGCCGCCGCCCCAAGCATCGACAGCGGGATGGTCACCACCGGGATCAGTACCGTGCGCAACGAACCCAGGCACAGGTAGATCACCACCACCACGATGGCCAGGGCTTCGAGCAGGGTCTTGGTGACCTCGTCGATGGAGGCCTGGATGAACCGCGCCGTCTCGAAGGCCAGCTCGGCCTTGACGTCCGGCGGCAGGGTCTGGCGAATCTGCGGCAGCAGCTGGCGGATGCCCTCGACGATCACCAGCGGGTTGCCGCCCGGGGTGGCGAACAGGCCCAGGTGCACCGCCGGCACGCCGTCCATGCTGGCGCTGGTTTCGGCCGAGGCGGCGCCGAGCTCGACGGTGCCGATGTCGCGGATGCGCACCAGGCCGTTGCCGTCGTTGCGGATCACCAGCTCGCGGAAGTCGCCGACCGAGGTCAGGTCGGTGTCGACGCGAATATTGGCGATCACGTACTGCCCCTTCACCTTGCCGGGTGCCGCCTGGTAGTTGTTGCGCCGCACCGCCTCGGCCACATCGGCGGCGGTCAGGCCCCGGGCGGCCAGGCGCGCCGGGTCGATCCACAGGCGCATCGACAAGGTCTGGCCACCGAACACCTGGACCTTGGCCACGCCTTCGATGGTACTGAGCAGCGGCTCGACCACCCGCGTGAGGTAGTCGGTCATGGCCGGAATCGGCAGGCTCGGGCTGGCAAAGCCGATATAGGCCACCGCCGTCGACTCCCCGGCCGAGCGCTCGATGACCGGGTCGTAGGCGCGCTCCGGCAGGCGGAAGCGCACCTGGTTGACCTTGGCCATCACCTCGGTCAGCGCCTGGGTCGAGTCGCGGTTGAGCTCCATGCGCACGGTCACCAGGCTGCGGCCCTGCACCGAGGAGGACGACAGGTAGTCGATGCCTTCCACCGACGACACCGCCTGGGCGATCGGCTGGGTGACGAAGCCCTGCATCAGCTCGGCCGGGGCGCCGGGGTATTCGGTGGTCACGGTGATGGTCGAGCTTTCCAGCAATGGGTACTGGCGGATCGGCAACTGCAGCAGCGACAGCAGCCCCAGCAGCAGGATCAGGGTGCTGACCACCAGCGCCAGCACAGGCCGGCGCACGAACAGGTCGGTGAATGTCATGGCGTGTTCTCGCTGGGGTCAGGCGCCGCTGGCCGGGGCCTGCAGGGTGTCTTCGGTGGCTTGCACGGCGGTGCCGTCGCTCAGGCGCAACTGCCCCGACACCACCACTTGGTCGTCCTCGTTCAAGCCCTGTTCGATCACCACCCGACCGGCCTGGCGCTCGCCGGTGCGCACCGCCACCCGCTGCACCACCAATGCACCGGCGGCGTCATCGTGGCGGGCGACGAACACCGTGTCGCCATAGGCGGTATAGGCCACCGCGGTTTCCGGCACGGTCAGCACCTGGCCGTCATCGGGGCTGGCCACCTGCACGCTGGCGTACATGCCGGCCGCCAGGCGCGCATCGGACTTGGCCAGGGTGGCCTGGACCTGCACGGTGCGCGACCGGCCGATCAACGGGTCGATGGCCGTGATATGAGCGGTGAACGGCGTGTCGGGGAAGGCATCCAGACGCACCTCGACCGGCTGGCCGGGGCGCAGTTGGGCACTCAGCTGCTCTTCGAGGGAAAAGTTGACGTACAGGCTGCGGGTGTCGATCAGGCTGACCACCGGATCACCGACATTGAGGTACTGGCCCTGGTTCACCCGGCGGATGCCCAGGCGCCCGTCGAACGGCGCGCGCACCGCCTTCTGGGCGATCACCGCCTCGGTGCGGGCCAGTTCGCCCTGGGCCATGTCGCGGGCCGCCAGGGCGTTGTCCAGCTGTTCCTGGGTGGCGGCGTTCTCGCGCAGCAGGTCCTTGACCCGCCGGTGGTTGGTCCGCGCATTGTCCAGCTGGGCCTTCAGGCGCAGGCGCTCGGCCTGCTCGGGGGCATCGTTGAGGGTGACCAGCACATCGCCCTTGCGCACCTGCTGGCCGGACGTGAAGTTGATCGCCGTCACCCGTCCGCCGATTTCGGCCGACACCAGCACCTGGTGCACCGCCTCCAGCTCGCCGACGCCGGCGAAGGCACGTTTCTGTGGTGCTTTCTGCACCGTGGCCAGGGCCACCTTGACCAGGTGCCGCGCCGGTGTCGCCGTGGCCTGGGCCTGGCCGGCATGGCGCCAGGCCAGACCGCCGGCAGTCACAAGCGCCAGTACCAGGACGCTGCCGAGTATCGCCTTGCTCTTCATCGCGCGTCCTCGCCTCAGGCCCAATTCAGGTTGAACAGGAAGAACGCCAGGATCGCCCACAGCACCAGCACCAGATGGGTGAGCTGTAGGCCTTCCTGGCGAATCCAGTAGCCGAACCACAGGCCACCGAGCAGCATGGCAAAGGTGAAGGCGAGGAAGGCGGCGAGCGCCAGGTTCAGCCAGGCGCGGGCCATGAGCGGGTCCTGGGCAACGATCAGCCCGTAGCAACCGATCCAGGCCGCCACGCTGGCGACCACCTGCAGCAGCAGGATCACCAGCAGCGCGGTGCGGGCCAGGCCGGTCGACTGGCAGGCCCGGCGCAGCAGGGGGAAGTCGATGGCCGGTGGCTGGCGCAGCGGCGCCATGGCCAGGGTGGCGCCGATGGCGCCAACGGAGCTGGCGAAAGCCTGCAGGTTGTTCAACACCGCGATGCTCAGCCACAAGGCCAGGCCCACGGCCTGGATGGCCTGGAACAGCCACAGGGAGGTGTGCAAATCCATATCAACGTCCGTATTGATGGCCTGGCCAGGGGGAACAGGCAATTACACAAGAAAACGCTTGGATATTAGTGGCAGCCTTGCCGATACACAAGCGCCCCTATTACAGGGGCGCATATTGTCTGAGGGATTGATGCGGATCAGTCGATGGGCATTCGCGTGCCGGGGCTGCGCTTCGATGCTCGGGCAGCCCCTACAGAGGTCGCGGTTCAGACCTGGCCGGGAACGCGCGTCAAGGCCTCACGAAAGCGCTGGGTGCTGGACAATGCCAGCACCAGGCCAACCACCGCCACGCCGCCACCGACCAGGCCGATATGCGCCACGCCCAGCTGGCTGCTGACGATGCTGCCCAGCAGCGCGCCGCCGCCGATGCCGATGTTGTAGATCCCCGAAAACAGCGCCATGGCCACGTCGGTGGCATCCGAGGCGAGCTTCAGCGTCTTGGACTGCAGGGCCAGGCTGAAGCTCAGGATCGCCACGCCCCAGACCATGCTCAGCCCGGCGAACACCGGGAAATTGCCCGACAGCGGCAGCAGCAGCAACAGGCACGCCGCCAGGGCGCCGATGGCGCCCACCAGGAAGCCATGGGGGAACCGCTCGCTGTAGCGGCTGAACAGCACCGAACCGAACACCCCGGCGCCGCCGAACAGCAACAGCAGCAGCGTGGTGCGCTCGCCGCCGATCTGCGCCACGTGCAAGGCAAACGGCTCGATATAGCTATAGGCGGTGAACTGCGCGGTGATCACCAGCGTCACCAGCAGGTAGGTGATCACCAACGCCGGGCGCTTGAACAGGATCGGCAGGCTGCGCAGCGAGCCGGAGTTCTGGCTCGGCAGCAGCGGCAGCGACTTCATCAGGCACAGCATGGTCGCCAGCGCCACCCCGGCAATGCACAGGAAGGTGATGCGCCAGCCCAGCGCCTCGCCCACCACCCGCCCCAGCGGGATGCCCATGACCATCGCCAGGGTGGTACCGGTGGCCAAAAGGCCCAGCGCCTTGGCCTGCTGGCCGGGCGGCGCCACGCGCACCGCCAGCGACGCGGTGATGGCCCAGAACACGGCGTGGGCCAGGGCAATGCCGATGCGGCTGACCAGCAGCATGGCGAAGCTCTGCGACAACCACGACAACAGGTGGCTGGCGATGAACACCAGGAACACGATCAGCAGCAGGCGCCGCCGCTCGATGTTGCGGGTCATCAGCATCATCGGCAGCGACGCCAGCGCCACCACCCAGGCATAGATGGTCAGCATCAGGCCGACCTGCGCGGTGGTCATCTCGAAACTGCGACCGATGTCGCTGAGCAGCGCCACCGGGACGAACTCGGTGGTGTTGAAGATGAACGCCGCCAGCGCCAGGGCGATGACGCTCAGCCAGCTGCCGTTGCCGGCTGCAGGGGGCATGGAGGTGGGTACGGGTCCATTCATGTGAAGAGGTCTTTCTCCGCGGGCAAGGCAACAGGACGCGCATCGCCTGCCCAGGTGCCAGGCCGGTGATGCACGTTTTTGATTATTGGAAGGATGCCCAGCATGGTACGCATCAAGCCCGGACCTCACAACCACGGACGCCGACGGAGTACCATGCACCCTTTTGTGGCAGCGCCACTCACCCTGCGGAACAAGGAGTTCGATCCGCCCATGGACAAGCAGCACCCCCAGCAGCAATGGCGCGAGGCGGTCATCGCCTACGCCGAGGCCATCAACCGCTATGTCGCGCAGGGCCGTGCGCAAGGCTGGGACGATCTGGAGGAGCCGCAGGCAGCGGCGACCGAACACCTGCTCGACGCCTGGCTGGCGGCGCTGCGGGCCATCAACCGACCCGGCGTCGAGCCGGCGCAGCGCCGGCTGTTCCGCGAGGCCTGGCCGCCAGCGCACCTGCCGCTGGTGCCCCTGTTCGAGGAACAGGCCCAGGGCATCGGCAACCTGCTGCTGCTCGACGACGGCAGCCTGCTGGCGCGCATCGGCATGCCGTTCGACCGGGGCCAGGTGCTGCGTATCGACGACCAGGGCATCACCCCGGTGATTGGCGTCGAGCACTTCGGCCGCTGCCCGCAGCGGCGCTACTACGCCCTGGCCAATGCCGAAGGGGTGCGCGTGACCGATGGCTGGGGCGGCCCGCAGGTGGCCAGGCTGGCCTGGCCCCATGGCCTGGAAGGGTTGCCCGCCGGCTACCCGTTCGACCCCTTCGACCTGCCGCCGACGCCCACCGCGCTGCTGCCTTTCCCTGACGGCCAGCGGGTCCTGCTGGTCAGCAGCGACGGCATCTTCGTGCTCGCCGCCAACGGTGCCACGCGCCTGTTGCCACGCCAGGAGACGATTCTCGAGGACCTGCGCCAAGGCACCGATCCGGACGACATAGCCCTGGGCCTGGCCATGGAGCACGCCGCGTTGTCACCGGATGGCCGGCTGATCGCCCTGGGTGAGCAGTGCGGCCGGCACCTGGTGCTCGACGAACACTTCAGGCCCATCGCCGAAGTCGGCCCGGCCAGCGAGTACCCGCACTTCGCCCTGTTCAACCGGCGCGGCGACCAGCTGATCCTCAACGCCTGCCATTTCTACCAGGGCGGCACCGTCGGCGTGCGGGTGGCCGACCTGCCGGGGCTGGACACCGGCTTCTACAGCGAGGACCCGCGCACGCCGCTGTTGCAGGACGGCGCGCGGATCTACGCAGGCGTCACCCGCGAAGGCGAGTACATCGTCGGCGACGCCCATGGCTATCTGCGCGCCTTCGGCGAGGACGGCAGCGAGCACTGGCAGCACTACCTCGGCTCGACCATCAGCGCCATGGACATCAGCGCCGACGGCCGCACCCTGGCGGTGGCCAGCCATGCCGGCTTCATTTCACTGATCGCCCTGGACAGCGGCCGACCGCAATGGCAGATCGGCACCGGGGCGCATGGCGAGGTACGACGCTGGGTGTGCTGGAAGGGGTTCGAGCAGCCGCTGGCCTGGTAGGCCGGCGGCGCCCCGGGGATGTGCCCCTAACGGATACGCTGCAAGACCCGTCAGAACCCATAGCGCGCAGTCGGTCCGTCGCGCCGCTGGCCATTGGATCCAGGAAAAGAAATGTAACAGCCTGCCATTCGGCAAGCCCGAGGATCGCGACTAGGCTCAAAATCATGTGATGCCGGGCCCCTCTGACGGTTTGCGCCGCCATGTCGGAATCACTGTTGCCATGCAACGTCGACAATCAAGGAGGGGCTCATGACGGCTCTGCAGCAATTCCTCTTCACGCCTTTTCTCGGCACCAGCGCCTGGTTGTGGCTGGTCTTCATCACCATCGTCATCGCCTTGCTGGTCCTCGACCTGGGTGTGCTGCACCGCCAGGACCGCGAGATCGAGATGCGCGAAAGCCTGCTGCTGTACTCGGGCTACTTCAGCGTCGGCGTGCTGTTCGGCGTGTGGGTCTGGTATGAGCTGGGCGCGCAACCGGCGCTGGAGTTCTACACGGGTTTTCTGGTCGAGCAATCGCTGTCGATGGACAACGTGTTCGTCATGGCGATGATCTTCAGCTTCTTCGCCATCCCCCGCCGCTACCAGCACCGCGTGCTGTTCTGGGGCATCCTCGGGGTGGTGGTGCTGCGGGCGATCATGATCGGCGTGGGCGCCGCGCTGGTACAGCACTTTGCCTGGGTGCTGTACCTGTTCGGCGCCTTCCTGCTGTTCACCGGGGTGAAGATGGCGCTGTCGAAGGACGACGCCCACCCGGACCTGGCCAACAACCCGGTACTGCGTTTCGTGCGCCGGCACATGCGCGTCACCGACGAGTTGCATGGCCGGCACTTCTTCGTTCAGCTCACCCCGCCCGGAGCAACGCGGGCTATCCGCTATGCCACGCCGCTGTTCCTGGCCCTGGTATTGATCGAACTGGCCGACCTGGTGTTCGCCGTCGACAGCGTACCGGCGATCTTCGCCATCACCCAGGATCCGTTCATCGTCTACACCTCGAACATCTTCGCCATCCTCGGCCTGCGCTCGCTGTACTTCGCCCTGGCGGCGCTGATGCACCGCTTCGTCTACCTCAAGTACGCGCTGGCGCTGGTGCTGATCTTCATCGGGTGCAAGATCTTCTGGCACGGGCTGGTGGGCAAGGTGCCGGCCGGGGTGTCGCTGGGGGTGACGTTCGGCCTGCTGCTCGGCGGCGTGCTGCTGTCGCTGCTGCGCACCCGCGACAAAAAGGCGGATCCGACAGCGGTCGATGAAGCCCGACGATAACGAGCCGGGCAGCAGCGAAGGCCAGGACTCCTGGCCCATCGCCGCTGCCCGGCAGCCCCGGCTCATAGCAACAGGTTGCCCTGCTCCTCCTCGGTCAACTGTGCCTTCGCCCGTTCATCCAGCGCCCCGGCCCCGAGCACCTGCACCGGGCTCTGGCGATTGTACTGGGGGTTGAGGCTCGCCCCGTCCTGCCCCGGCACCAACCGCTCGCCACCGAAGCCCAGCACCTGCACGGTGATCACCGACGGCTGGCGCTGCCTGGACGCGGCCTGCTGCTGGCGCCCCGCCTCTTCGGCGGCCTGGCTGGCCGACGATGCCGCGGCGCTGGCCGAGGCGATCGCCCCGGTATTCACCGAAGCCACCGCCGGCATGCCCTTGGCGTCGCCCTGGACCTGGATGTTAGCGGCGTTGACCACCTGCAGCGCGGCGATGTTGACATTGCCCGATACGCGGATCCCGGCCTCGCCAGCGTCGATGGTGCCCTGCGGCGCGATCAGGTCGATATCCCCCGGCGGCACCTCGGCGATCGGGTTGAGCGTGGCGATGCCGGCGCCGGTGCTCGGCACGCTTGGCGCCAAGCCGACGTTGCCCCACAGGTCGTAGGTGCGTTTGGGCGGGGTATACACCACGGTGGTCTTCGAACCGCGACCGGCGTTGATGTCGCCCTGGGCCGACCAACC
>NZ_NIBE01000058.1:17624-28942 GCF_002205115.1 Pseudomonas sp. DrBHI1 | reverse complement strand
ATAGAACGTGGCGCTGCCGCCATAGCTGATCGGATTGCCGGCCACATCCCGCTCAGGGAACAGCGTGGCGATCGCCTGACGGCCGCGTACATAGCTGCCGGTACGCGGGCCGTTGACGTCGTTGTACTCGCGTCCGCCCTCGCGCAGTTCGCTGAAGTAGACCTGCCGGGCGAAGATGCGCTGCTGCTCGGCGGGCAAGGCGGCGAAATAGTCACCGCTTGCGGCGTTGTCGCCAGTAAAACCGAAACGTTCGCGCAGCCAGGCCTGCAGTTCCTGATCGTAGACCTTGAACGGCTGGTCCGGCTGGCCCTGCTTCGTGCCCAGGTAACGCTCGAGCAGGCGGGTATAGTCCGGCCCGGTCTTGCCAGCGCCGACGACGATGGCGATGGCCGCGCCGTCGTTCCCGCCACCGCTGCCATCGACCCGGCCAATGCTGTTGATCGCCGCCTCCTGGTAAGCCGAGCCCACGCCCTGGCCGGACTGGAACAGGTTGCCCCCGGCCACCACTTCCAGCTGGCCGGGCCCGGCAACATTGAAGGTGCTCAGGCGAATGTCGCGGCCGGCGCTGATCAACGAGACATCCAACGCGTCGCCATGAATGATCAGGTTGCCCGAGGAATGGATGTTGCCCTGATCCCCTGCCACCATGCCCGTCGCCCCGAAGCGCTCGGTCCCCAGCGCCTTGCCGGCATTGACGATATCGCGCCCGGCCATCACCCGCACCGGCCCTGCGCCCTGGTACAGCTTGAGCCCGGTCTGCTGGTATTCAATGATTTCGCCGGTGTTCAAGCCGAGGATGTCGCCCGCCAGGGCATAGAAACGCGCAGGCGCCTGCGGCCGCTGCCCGGCCCTGTAGGTGTTGAGCCCATAGGTGAACAACGGCGCCGTATCCAGGCTGGCGGCAACGTCCCCGCTCAGGTTGCCGGCCCGGTACACGAACGCGAAGTCCTGGCCCAGCATGGCAGGTCGCTGCGGCGTGGCGATGGCTGAGGTGTCGGTGCCGGCCTGGCTGATCACATAGCCACCGGCATAGATCGACTCGCCCGCGATCAGTTGCAGGGCGCTGCGCGCAGACGGCGCGGTCATCAGCGAGTACGCCGACGTCGCGACGCCCCGCTCGCTGGCCGAACTGCCGTAGTACAAGCTGCCGTTGGCCGCCAACACGCGCAGGGCCGTCGGGTAGAACAGCCGCCCACCGTAGAGCGGCAGGTTGCGCCCGGGTCGGGTGTCGTCGAGGTTGACCGGCGTGACATTGCCGCCCAGGGCCAGCAAGTCAACGGCGGTGGTCTCGCGCCACAACGAGAACCAGCTGCTGCCCTGCCCGGCATAGCGCATACCGTTGTCGCCGAGGAAGCCGGTCATGTTGAACTGCGGCACCCGACCTGGGTCGCCCACGCCTTGCACGACCAGGTCGCCGCGGCTGTCCAGGCGCACGGCGGCATCGCCCGGCATCAGCGTCAGGCCACCCAGCGCCGCCGCCTTGGTCGAGGTGAAAGGGTCGTAGGCACGCGACTCGCTGCTGTCGTTGAAGGCGAAGCTGCTGCCATAGACCTGCCTGACCACGCCGATACTGCCCGCCTGCACATTCAGGGCGCCGCGCAGGTTGACCAGCGTGCCGCCCAGGTCCGGGGTGACGCGCGCCATTTCCAGGGCACTGGAATCTGGGTTGATGGCGCCGGCCACACGCAGGTTCAGGTCGCCGCCTCCGGTCTGCACCAGGCGGCCGTCCTCGGTCATCCGGCCACTGCCGCCGACCACCAGGTTCAGGCCCTGGCTGCGCTCGGCCTCGACGCCCGCGGTGTTGCTGCTCTGCAGCAGGCCCGCCGAACCGTCCACGCCGACATCCAGGTTGCCGCCGCCCAGGGTGCCGATGCCGGTGAAGCCCACCAGCCAGGGCTCGGCCACCGTGGCCTGGGGCTGCTGGGCGAAGGTGCCGAAGTTGACCCACCAGGCCGCCGGGGTATCGGCGCTGGGCTGTCCCTGGCGCCACAACCAGTTGCCCACCGCGGCCGACGCCACTTGCGGCCTGGCGAGGGCACTGCCGGTCCTGGTCGCCACCAGGTTGCCCGTCAGGTCGCCGCCGGCGGCGATGCGCAGGTTGCCGCCCTGCTCCGGATACCAGGCGCGGTACAGGCTGTCGGTCAACGCTTCATAGGCCGTGCCGGCGCCGCCCAGCACGCTGCCGTCGGCCAGCCGGCCACGGGCGACCTGGTGCGGATCACTGCCGTCGCGCCATAGCGACGGCGCCTGGGTGCCGGCGGTGTAGACGCCGAACAGCGAGTCCATGCGCCAGTCGCCGGCGCTGAGCAGGTCCAGATCGCCGGTGCCTGTACGCAGCACGCTGAACATCAGGGTCTGCGGCGTGACCTCGATACGCTCGGGCTCGCTCGGCGCATCAACCTCCACGCACCAGCCGGGGATCGAGCACAGGTCCATGTCGGCTTCCGCCACCGGGGTGCCGGGCTCCATGCCATAGGTGTTGTCCGGCCCCCAGACCCAGATCTTCTTGCCGCCCACTGTCTGGTCCACGCACCAGCCGGCGATGTCGCACAGCACCAAGTCCTCGGGCGCCACCGGGGTACCCGGCTCCATGCCATAGGTGTTGTCGGGGCCCCAGACCTTGATGGTCTTCACTGCCGGCTCGCACCAGCCGGCGATCTCGCACAGCGCCAGGTCCTCGGGCGCCACCGGAGTACCTGGCTCCATACCGTAGGTGTTGTCCGGCCCCCAGACCATGCCGGTGCCGGTATCCCCGCCGCCGCTGCGTTTCTGCTGCGCCATGTAGTGCAGGTCGGCCAGGCGCAACACGCCGGCCTCGGTGTCGGGGCGGGTGATGCGGCTGTCGGCGGCATCCAGGTCGGCGCCGGCCACCAGGCGCATCGACCAGGACTGCGAACCTTGCGCCAGCATCTGCGCCAGCGCCCAGTTGCGCCCCTGCTGGCCATTGACCGCGGGCCGCAACTCGATCAGGTCGACGCCCTCGGCCAGCTTGACGTCGGTGCCGGCCGGCAGCCGCGAGCCCACGGCCAGGCCCAGCACGCCGCGCAGGGTCAGACCGCTGCTGGGCAGGGCAACGCCCTTGCTCCAGGTGCCGCCCTGCACCGCCACGCTGACCGGCAGGCGGCTGCCCGCATCCAGACGCGTGCCAACGGCCAGGGTGACCGGCTCGCGCAACAAGGTGCCGGCGCCATACAACAGGTTGCCGCCGGCATCGCGCACCGGGGCCTCGAGCACCGTGCCCGCAGGCAGGGTCAAGGGCGCCGACAGGCTCAAGGCACTGGGCAGGCGCTGGTTGGCCGGCAAGGTGGTGGCGGCGAACGGCAGGTCGAAGTTGAGCAGGCTGCCTTCGGGGAACAGCGTGCCCTCGGCCAGTTCGACGCCGCTGCGCGGGATCACCAGGTCGCTGTCGAAGGGCTGCTTGCCGGGCACCAGCAACCAGCCCTTGCCGTCCGTGCGTGTGTCGTCGGTGGCCAGGTCCACCGGCATGAAGCCGTCGCTGATGCTGCCGTACACCTCCAGGTTGCCCCCGGCGCGCAGCACCAGGTTGCCCACCTCGCCTGAACCGTAGACCGAGGTCTGCGCGGTCAGCGGATTGAGGCTGGCGTAGCGATGGCCGGACAGGTCCAGGTCGCCCTGCACCACCAGGTCGGTGCGGGCATCGGCCGTGGCGATCTCCACGCCCGGCCGCAGGTGCAGGGCCTGGACGTAGCGGGTGTTGTTGAGCCCGGCCAGACGCACCTCGAGCAGATCGCGATTGCCCAGCAGGTGGTTGATGAACTGCACGCTCAGGTCGTGCTTGCGGTTCAGGTAATCCTGGTCGATGACCTGGACCGGCCGACCACTGACCGAAGTGCCGCCCGGCGCCGCGTCGGTATAACGCTGGTTGCCGACCACCGCGATGGAACGGGCACCGAGAATGTCCACAGGGCCGCGCACGTCGATGGCGATATCACCCGCGGTATCGCTGTCCTGGCGCGGGGCGATCAGCTCCAGGGTGCCCCGTGGGCGGCCATCGCCCTGCCCGGCGGCGGTGCCGTGGCGCAGGTCGATGCGCGCGCCGCTGGCCAGGGTCAGCTGGCCCTGGCCACTGTTGAGTTCGACCACGGCGCGGTTCGGCGCGTCGATGATCGCGCCGTAGCTGTCGACCCGCAGCCCACTGCCGTGGGCATCGAGCAGCGCCCCAGCGCCGAGGGCAAGGCCACGTCCGGCGGCCAGGCGGATGCTGCCGACTTGCTCGCCGCTGGCATCGACATGGCCCTCGATCCTGAGCTGGCCATTGTCCAGCGACACGTTGATCTGCCGTGCCTTGAGCTCATCGCCGATCACCAGGTCGCCCTGCTTGATCTGGAAGCTGCGCGCGCCGAACACTTCGTCGCGGTTCAGGCGCTGGTTGAGGCCGGCGAAATCGTCCAGGTGCCGGGCACGGATATCGACCGCGCCACCCGCGTAGGGGACCCGCGTGCCGGCGGCATCATACTGGCCGCTGGCAGCCCCAAGAATCCGGCCGAGCAGCTCGATGCCCCCGCCCTGCTCACCCAGGGCGATGGCGCTCAGGCGACCGGCGCGGTTGTTGCGGGCACTGAGGTCGATCAACGCGCCGGCGGCCTGGTGAATGTTGCCGAACTGACTGCCGAGCACCAGCTCGCCACCCCAGCTGTACTGGGTCACATCATTGAAGGTCAGGGTGCGCCCGGCCAGGTCCACCCGCGCGGCGTCGCCCAGGCGCAGGTCGTCCACGGCCTGCAGGGTCAGGCGGCCACTGGGCAGGCTGAAGGTGCCGTCGACCAGCAGTTGCCGCGCCTTGAGGCTCATCTCGGCCCCCAGTGCCTCGCGGCCGCTGGCCAGTGTGCCCGCAGCGCCTTGCACACGCAGGGTGCCGCCGGCCTCGATGCGGTTGAGCGAACCCGCGGTGCCGGTCCACAACGGCGTGTCCACCAGCAGGTCGCCACCGCTATAGGCGAAGCCGCCGTCGGCCTGGTAGTCGCCACGGCGGTGATGAACCAGCAGGCTGCCCTTGTGGTTGGCCGTCACCTGGTGGCTGGCGTGCAGTTCCACACGGCTGAAGCCCAAGGTCTGGCGCGCCATGTCGGCGCTGCCGTCGGGCTGGCTGTTGGCGCCATAGCCGAACTCCAGGTCCTTGACGCGGATGGCCAGCACGCCATCGCCACTGCCGGCCCCACCCGCGATCGGCGCACCCGCGACGTTACGGGCACCACTCCAGATCAAGCGTTCGGTGCGGATGGTCGCCTGGTCGCCGGCCAAGCCACTGCCATGGATGGCCGGCACGCCGAGGACCAGGGCCTGCAGACGGTTCTTGCCGGTGACCGGGTCGTAGGTGTCGAGCGCGGTGGTACCGAAGAAATTCAGCGAGTCGGACGCCGCCAGCGTCAGGGTCTGCAGAGCAGGCACGCCATCGGCCGGGCTGCCCTGCAGCAGGCGGTCGAGCACCTGCTGGTTGAGGGTCAGGCCCTGACCCAGGACACCATTGGCCAGGGCCTGGGCCAGCGCCTCGGCGCTGCCGACGTTGATTCGTCCGACCGACAGGCCCAGGTGACGGGTGCCGAAGGCCACGCCATCATCGAGGCTGAAGGTCTTGTCGGTGGCGGCGAACAGCGAGCCTTCCGAGTACAGCCGGGTGCTGCCCTGGCAATCGCCGGCGCTGCAGCCGCCAATGAGAATGGAACCCGGCGCCCCGCTGGTGGTGAGTGGCGAAGACAGCACCTCCAGCCGGCCATTGGACACCGCCAGCAAGGCGCGGCCATTGCTGTTGATGAAGTAGCCGTCATCGGCGCCGAAGGGCACCGCGCCACGGCCAAGGGTGACGAGACCGGCCCCCTGCTCGACGACGATACCGCCGTGCGGATCGTTGCTGGTCAGGAACACTTCGCCGGCCCGCAGCTCGGCCCCCGAACGCACCCAGATATCGCGGGTGCCTTCGAGGAAGGTCATCTGGTTGCCGCCCTGGCCGTAGAGCACATTGGCCCGCCCGCCCAGGGTCAGCCGGGGTGCCTGCAAGGCATTGAGCTCGCGTGCCGACAGCACCGCGATGTTGTCGCCGATGGCCTGGCCGCTGCCGCCATCGGCGACGATCTCCAGGCCCCGGGCGCCGAACACCGCCGCGCTGCCGGCATGACCGCCCTGGGCGGCGGCGAAGTTCACCCGCCCGGCGACACGCAAGGTACTGGCGGCGTCATTGTTGGTCTGCACCCGCAGGTTCAGCCACTTGCCATCGGCCTCGATCGCCGCGCGCGGCACGCCCTTGGCCAAGGCATCGGCGCGCACGAAGTCGGCGTAGGCCATTTCGTTGTACTGCGAATAGCGTCGCAGCACGTCAGCTGCGGTCAGGATTACCTGGCTCGGCAGCGCCTGGCGGATACCGGTGTTGGCCACCGACAGGCTGCCCGTGGTGGTCCATGAACCGTTGCGCATCGCCTGGCTGCCAGAGCGTCCCACGGCCGTGGCCAGGCCATTGAGCTCGACCCTGAACGCGCCCGGCAGCAGGGCGTAGCTGGCCGGCAGCAAGGTGTAGGTGCCTGCCGCCAGGCCTGGAATGCTGCCATCCAGGGTAATCTGCTGGCCGATCCCCGGCGCTGCCACGCCGGCTTCGCCGGTGACCGGTGCGTAGGGGCCGGTGAAGCTCGGCACGATGGCATAGACCGGGTTGCTGTCCAGGGTGGGCAGGACCAGGCGCCCCTCGCCATCGAACTGCATCAGCGGGTGGTAGCGGGCATCGGTGGAGCCGCCACGTCCGGAGACGAATCCGGCCCCGGTCAACGTGCCGCCCCCGGACAGGTCGATCAAGGCGTCCTGGCGGACATCGATCGATTTGCCGTTGAGCGACACCTCATAAAGGCTGTCGCCTGCCGCCCCCACCAGCTTCACCGCCTCGCCACCGAACAGGTAGCTCAAGCCGTCCACCGTTGCGCCATAGGGCATGACCAGCCCGGCCGCGCTGACCGAGGTGATGCTGCCCGGCAGCAGGGTCACGGACTGGGTGCCCCCCGTTTCCTGCCCCAGCGACAACCCGCCCAGCGGCGCCCGCAGCACGCCGCCCTGCTCCACCTTGCCGGCGATCAGCGCCAGTCGGCCGAATACCGAGAACGGTTGCTCGGGCGTGCCCTGGCCGGCCCTGCCAATGCGCAGGGTGGCGTTGGCGCCCGTCTCGATCTGGCCGAAGGCACCGGTGGTCGGGTAGATCTGCGCGGCGAGCAGCTCCAGGTCGGCATTGCCGCGCAGCAAGGTGCGGTCGGTGCCCTCGCCGACCTTGCCCAGCACGCGCAGGTCGCCCTGGCTGCGCAGGCTGCCCAGAGCAAAGCCACGCCGATCGAAATCCAACGTGCCGCCCGTAGCCAAGGCCAGGCTGCCATGGGCGCCCAGGGTCAGCGCATCGCGCAGGTCCAGCAGCTGCGCGTCGACCTGCAACAGCGCCGCGCTGTCCTGGGTCGACAGGCCGCCCTTGAGGGTCGGTCGGGTCGCCTGCTCAGCGCTGCGGTGGTTGCTGCCCGCGAGCCGCACATAGGGCGCCTGCAGGTGAACACGGGCGTTGCCTGCGCTCCCCTGGGCCAGCACCAGCGAACCGGTGTACAGCTGCAGGCTGCGGGCCATCTGCAGATCAATGTCGCCATCGAACGCCACCACGCCGTCGCTGAGCAGCGACAGGCTGTCGAAGCCCCCAGCAGCGATCCTGGCGACGTCGAGGCGCCCCTGGCCATAGCGCAACGGTCCGTTCTCAAGGCCAGCAGCGCCCTGGGCAAGGGTCAGCTCGCGGGGTGCCTTGACCCCGTCGACCAAGCTGGCATTGAGGTACAGACCGGTGTCCAACGCCACCTCCAGGCTGCCGCCCGCAGCGCCACGACCACCGGAAGCGGCACTGAAGCTGCCGTTCAGGCGCAACCCATGGCTCGACGCCAGGCTGATGCGCCCGCCGTTGCTGGCCACGGCCACCGGCCCCTGGCCACGGATATCCAGCGTGGCCTGGGCGCCATCGGCGCGCAGGCGGGCGCCTTCGGCCATGTCCAGGAACAGGTAGGCGCCGTTGCTGGTGCCCAGGTTGTGGTCGACCTGCCCGCCGATGACGATGCTGCCGCCGTCATCAACCCGGCCATAGCGGCGCCCCTGCAGGTCAACGGCCGTGACCGCCCGACCGGACACATCGATCAGGGCCTGGTCGCCGAGGCGGATGGAGCGCTGGTGCGCGCCTTCGGATACACCGGAATCCATGGCCGGCAGCCACGGCTGCAGCAGGCTGACACTGCCGCCCCAGGCATTGAGGGTGCCGTCCAGGGTCAATTGCGCGGTGCTGCCCAGGCTGATGGACTGCAACGGGTCGACACTGATCGTCGCGCCGCGCCCGACCTCGAGCAACGCTGCTTCGCGCACGGTCTGGGCGAAACGGGTATCCCCCGCCGCCAGGGCCAGGCTGGCGCCGGCACGCGACTCCAGGGTGACGGCCACGGCGTTCTGCACGAGCGGCGGCGCCAGCCAGACCTGCGCCTGACCACTGACCGGCTGGCTGGCGTCAAGCCGCTCCACAGGCCGGGTGACATCGATACGACTGCCGGCGGCCACGCTCAGGCTGTGATTGCCGGTGATGGCGTAGTGGGCGAAGCCGCGGCTGAAGAAATCCTCGGCCAGATGCACGCTGGCCTTGCCATCGGCGGCGGCGCCAATGCTCACCCGGTCGGCGGCCACGGTCAGGGTGCCCGCACCACTGCTGCCGTAACCGCGCAGCTCACCATCGAGGCGCATCCGGCCGATCCCGGCGCTGTTCAGCACGCTGCTCTGCAAGGTCAGGTTGCCGCCACTGCCGCCGAGCAGGCGGTTGGCTTCGCGGCGCACCACCCCACCGGATACGTCCAGCACGCTGCCGCTGTCCAACAGCACATCACCGCTGCTACGCAGGCTCAGACTGCCGCCGTTGCGCCAGGCCCGCTCGCCGGGACTCACACCTTCACTGCGCAAGCCGCTGACATCCAAGCGTACGCCGGCGGCCACGCCGACCTGCGCGCGCAGCCCTGTCGGGGTAACAAGCGGCAGGTCCTGCAGGCTGGCGAGGACCCGCTGCCTGAGCACATCGCCCAGGACCATCTGCCCGCCTCTGGCGGTCAAGTCGGCATTGACCTGCACCTGCGGGGCATAGAGCGTCAGGCTGCCACCGTCGGCCAGACGCAGGGCATCATCGACCTGGATACGCTGCTGAGCGGCGACCGTAAGGCCGCCCAGGGCCGAGCCGTTGAGCCAGTCGCTGTCGAGCAGCAGTTGCCCGCGACGCTTGTCGTCCAGCGGTGCCTGCAGGCCGATATCGGCGCTCTGCCCGCCCGCCCCTTGCCGCACCAGCACCTGCTGCATGACCGGGGTCAGGCTCATGCCCAGCGCCTTGGCATCGGAGAGATAGCCGGGCACCTGCTGGCCGATCACCAGCTGCGCGCCCTGGGCTCGGGCGCTGTGGACCTGGCTATAGCCGTCGCCTCCGCGCACCGGCGCCTGGACCTGGCGCTCGTCCTGCCAGGTCTGGCCGACCAGCTGGCCATCGAGCACCGCGCTGTGGGTCGCCACCACCAGGCTGCCGGCATCGCGCCCCACGGTGTAGCCCTGCTCGAAGCGCTGCCCAGGGGCGATCAGCGGATTGTAGAAGGTGCGGGTCTGGTCCCAGCGTGCGCTGTGCGCCTGGTAGCCTTTGTACAGGCCGGTGTAGAGCAGGTCGCCCGGGGCCCGCGACAGTTCGTACAGGCGTCCGTCCTCACCACGCAACCAGCTCTGGCGGACGTAGCCGTCCTGCACCGCCAGGGTGCCACCGGACAGGTTGATCTCGGCGCCGGCACGGGTCACCAGGTCCTGGCCGGTGAAGGTCACCGTGCCGCCCTGGGCCATCCACTCGCCGACACTGTGGTTGCGGGTGCCGAGGTAGCCGCCGACCTCAAGCAGGCCACCGGCGGTGTACCAACGATCGCCGGCGTAGCCGTTGACGCCCTTCTCGACATGCACCAGTTCCCGTACATCCACCCACACATCGCTGTTGATCAGGCCGCCCTTGTCACGGTTGCCGGCCGCGTCGCGCTGCTCGTTAC
This sequence comes from Pseudomonas sp. DrBHI1, assembly GCF_002205115.1. Taxonomy (NCBI): domain Bacteria; kingdom Pseudomonadati; phylum Pseudomonadota; class Gammaproteobacteria; order Pseudomonadales; family Pseudomonadaceae; genus Pseudomonas; species Pseudomonas sp. DrBHI1. The sequence goes on along the minus strand of NZ_NIBE01000058.1, from coordinate 18,875 downwards.
CTTGCACGTTGATCTTGATCACGTTGCTTTCCATCGCCACCTTGACCCCGAGGGCCCCGGCCACATCGATGCGCGCGCCCTCGTCCACCAGGCTGCGCAGCCCGGCGCTGACCGCCACCTGGCCGCCGGTGGCCAGGGTCAGGGCGCCTTCCTGGAAATGCACGGTGCCGCCACTGACCACCTCCACCCGCGACTGCTCGGGGCGGTCGATGACCTTGCTCAAGTTGTCGAAGCGGCCCGTGGCATTGTTGCCGCTGACACCATCCACCACCTGCCGCGAGGCCTCCCGCTGGCTGTCGAGGGCCTGGCTGTCGTCGAGCAGCACGGCGGTGACGCTGCCCTTGCCGAAGCTGACCGTGCCGTTGGCGTCACTGGCCGAATTGAGCAGGTGGATGCTGCCCCGCCGGTCCACCGCGGTGCTGGCCAGGGCCACGCCGTCCTGGCGCACGGCATGGCCGGTCAAGGTGATGTCGCCGCCCGCGGCCTGGATCAAGCCAGCGTTGGCCACGCTGCCGGCACTGCTGCCGGCCTTCAGGCTGCTGGCGACCTCGTTGCCACGGGTGGTGGAGAAGGCGTTGGCCTGGGTGCCCTTGCCCCGGCGGATATAGAAGGCGTCACCGGCGGCCAGGGTGGCCTGGCCCTGGGGCGTGATGATCTGGCCTTCGTTGCTCACCTCGCTGCCCAGCAACAGCACGTAGCCGCCCCCTTCGGTGGAGCTGGCCGGCGCGCGGGTTTGCAACTGCGCGCCGCGCTCGACCTGGAGCTTGCCGGCGGCCTCGGTGAAGGTGGCCTGGCTGGCGTTGTTGTCGACATAAAGCCCACGCTCGCGGAACTGCTCGTCGCTGACCTGCGCTGCCGCCGCCACCAGGTTGCGCACGTTGACCTGGCTGCTGCCGTTGAACACCACGCCATTGCGGTTGACCAGCATCACCGTGCCCTGGGCCTCGATCTGGCCCTGGATCTGGCTCGGCCGGGCATTGGGGTCGTTGACCCGGTTGAGCACCGCCCACTGCGCCTGCTGATCGAACTTGACCGTGGTGTCGCGGCCGACGTTGAAGGTCTCCCAGTTGAGGATCGCCTTGTCGGCGGTCTGCTCGATCAGCACCTGCGTCCTGCCGCCCACCTGGCTCTGCTGCGGCGCCTTGGCATTCTGCCAGCCCTTGGTCAACGGGTTCTCGTCGACCTTCAGGCCGCCCTCGCCCAGGCCGTTGGGCACGGTCTGCGGCTGCACCTGCGCGAGGGTACGCCCGG
>NZ_NIBE01000058.1:0-17584 GCF_002205115.1 Pseudomonas sp. DrBHI1 | reverse complement strand
GCCCGCCAGCATCAGCAGCGCGATGGCCTGGGCCAGGGGCTTGAGCAGCATGGGCTCATGGCCGACAGGCTGGCCACGGCGCTGGACGACGGTGGCTGGAAAGTCTGGCTGGTGCTGGCCGCGCGACATCGCAGGGTTCCTTGTGCTGGGTCATGGAAGGCAGTTCGGTGCGGCCGTGATGCCGCTTTGCCATAAGGCAGTCGGCCCGGGCCCGGACCGAAGTTTTGTCATGCAAAGTTCATCTGCCTGGGTTACGCGCACACGCGAAAACCGACGGTGCCGTACCGGCCACCGTCGGTTGTCCGCCCGTTGCGGGCTTGGGCTTTCGCGTGCGCTTACAGTCGGCCGATGCCGTTGCAGACCGAAGCGTTGGCGATGTCGGTGCCTTCGTTGTAGCCGTTGTCCAGGAACACCTTCTTGATCTCGGCGGCGTAGGCGGCCGGCAGGCTGACGAAGGAGTGCTGGGCGATGGTGGCGGCCTTGGTGCCGGAGTACAGGTCGTTCAGGAAGCTGCGCACGGCGGTGGCGTCAGCCGCGGTCTGGTAGCACTGGCCGACCAGCAGGTTGGTGTAGCCGACGATCGGATAGCCCGAGGTCGGAACGATGCCACCGGCGTTGAAGATCGGCACCCACTTGCTTGGGTCGGCGCGATCGGCCGCGGTGCTCGGGGCGACGGCGGTGCCCAGGGCGGTACGGGCGTTGGCGGCGGTCGGCAGCGGCGCGGTGCCGGCGGTCATGGCGTTCTTGCTGACACGGGCGACCACCGCGTTGTTGCCGGTGGCGACATAGTCAGGGCTGACGTAGCCGATGGTGCCATCGGTGGCGTTGACCGCGTTGACCACATCGGCGCTGCCGGCAACGGCTTGCCAGGTGGCCGGCTCGCTGCCGACGTTGGCGGTGGTGAAGGTGCTGCTGACCACGAAGGACGATGGGCAGGAGTCAGCCAGGAAGCGCGACAGCAACTCGGTGGTGCCGCTGCTACCGGAACGGTAGATCACCTTGATCGGGGTGGTGTCGGCGCTGCCCAGCAGCTGGCCCCAGGTGGTGGTGGTGCCGGAGAACACGGCGCACAGCTGGGCGCCGGTCAGTTGCAGGTTGGTCACGCCCGACTTCTTGTAAGGGATGGCGACAGAAGTGCCCACGGACGGGATCTGTACCAGTTTGCCCCAGGTGGCGGCCTTGGTGCTGTTGTAGGTCGACAGCTCCGAGGCGCTCAGCACCGAATCGCTGCCGGCGAAGTCGACGTTGGTGCCGGCCGGCTGGTTGATCGAGGCCGGTGCGTTGGTCAGGAACGCCGTCTTGCCACCGCCGCTGCCCACGCCGGTGTAGCTGAAGTCGGCCGGCAGCAGGCGTGGCAGGGTCGAGGTGCCGTTGTAGAGGTTTTCCGGCAGGGTGGCGCCGCCACCGACAACAGCAGCCATGGATTGGGCCGAAGCCAGGGTAGCAGCCACCAGGGAGGCGGCGATCACAGTACGCTTAAACATGAAGCAATCTCCTATCGTCGTGTTCGTACGTTGAGTGGGTCGCGCATTGCTGTGGCCACAGGCCGCATCCCCTGATCCAGAGGGGTTGGCGGCTGGGCCACGAAGGCAACATTCGCAGCTTGTGGTGACAGGCAAAGGAAAAAACATCGGGAGTTCGGCAGGGAAAAGCTCGGGTGTCGGCGGGCTGTTTCCGGGCCTGCGGCAGGCTGGCCAGGAGCCGGGGCAGGCAGTACGGGAGGGATCGAACCGGAGGATGGCAGCTCAGGTACTCGGGAGCTTGGCCGGGGGAGAAAATAACATTGCGCCAGTGCCGGCCACTTCACAGTGGCCGGCTGGTCATGGGCGGGTCTTCAGGGCGCGGCGACCTCGCTGGGCGTCGCCAGTTGCAGAACCTCGCTGGTGTAGGCCCACGCTTGCTGGACCTTGTCCGGGTGCTCGTTCAGGCGGATGCCGTAGGACGGGATGATCTGCTTGATCTTCGCCTGCCACTCGGGCGTGGCCACCTTGTCCTTGAACACCTTGCTCAGCAGGTCGAGCATGATCGGCGGCGCGGTCGAGGCGCCCGGCGAGGCGCCGAGCAGCCCGGCAATGCTGCCATCCTTGGACGTCACCACTTCGGTGCCCAGCTTCAGCACTCCGCCCTGGTTCTGGTCTTTCTTGATGATCTGCACCCGCTGGCCGGCCTGCCACAGGCGCCAGTCTGCCTTCTTGGCCTCGGGGAAGTAGGTCTGCAGCGCAGCGAAACGGTCATCGTCGGACTGCATCAGCTGGCCGATCAGGTACTGCACCAGGTCGAACTCGCGCACCCCGACCCGCACCATCGGCCAGGTGTTGTGCAGCGACATGCTGGCGAACAGATCAAGCAGCGAACCTTCCTTGAGGAACTTGGTGGAGAAGGTAGCGAACGGCCCGAACAGGATCATGCGCTTGCCATCGAGCACCCGGGTGTCCAGGTGCGGCACCGACATCGGCGGCGCGCCGGTGGCGGCGATGCCGTAGGCCTTGGCCATGTGGCGCTGGGCGATGGCAGGGTTGTCGGTGACCAGGAACGAGCCGCCCACCGGGAAGCCGGCATAGTCCTTGGCCTCGTCGATGCCGGACTTCTGCAGCAGCGGCAGCGCCGCGCCGCCGGCGCCGATGAACAGGAACTTGGCATCGGTGGCCGAGGTGCTGCCGTCCTTTAGGTTCTTGTACTCGACGTGCCAGCTGCCGTCGTCGTTGCGGGTGATGTTCTCCACTTCGCTGGACAGCTTGAGGTCGAAGTTGGGCCGGGTCTGCAGGTAGCCCACGTACTGGCGGGTGATCTCGCCGAAGTTGACGTCGGTGCCGATGGGCGTCCAGGTGACGGCGAGCTTCTGGTTGGGGTCGCGCCCCTCCATCATCAGCGGCACCCACTTGGCGATCTGCGCGTGGTCCTCGGAGTACTGCATGGGCTTGAACAGCGGGCTGGCCTGCAGCGCTTCGTAGCGTTTCTTGAGGAAGCGGATGTTGTCGTCCCCCCAGACGAAGCTCATGTGCGGCGTGGTGTTGATGAATGAGCGCGGGTTCTTCAGCACACCCTGCTTGACCTGCCAGGCGAGGAACTGACGGGTGACCTGGAACGACTCGTTGATCTCCACCGCCTTGCTGATGTCGATCTTGCCGTCCTTCTCCGGCGTGTAGTTGAGCTCGGCCAGCGCCGAGTGGCCGGTGCCGGCGTTGTTCCAGCCGTTGGAGCTTTCCTCGGCGACCTTGTCCAGGCGCTCGACCATCTCCATCGACCAGCCCGGCTCCAGCTCGTTGAGCCAGACCGCCAGCGTGGAACTCATGATGCCGCCGCCCACCAGCAGCACATCGACCCGCTTGCTGTCGACGGCGTGGGCGTGGAGGCCCAGGGCCAGGACCAGTGTCGCGACTGCCCACCTGGGCGTTTTGCTGATGTTCATGTGCGCTCCCTTGTTGGTCATTGCGTGCACCTGCGCGATCAAGCTTAGTCGACTGGATTGCTCGGGCATGGCCGCGGTGTTTTTAATGCCTTTGGCGGATCTGTCGCGGGCCAGGTCCGATAATCGCCCGCTTTCGATCGATGATGATTTGACGAAACTAACCAGGTAGTACAATTATCGAGACATCCAAAAACAACAAAGTGATACCCCGCCATGACACCCCGAATCCTCGTGCTCAACGGCCCCAACCTCAACCTGCTGGGCACCCGCGAACCCGCCCAGTACGGACATGAAACCCTTGCCGACCTGGCCCGGCTGTGCGCCGCCAGCGCCGCTGAACTGGGCCTGGAACTGGAGTTTCGCCAGACCAACCACGAAGGCGAGCTACTCGACTGGATCCATGCCGCCCGTGGCCGTTGCCACGGCATCCTGATCAACCCTGCCGCCTGGACCCACACCTCGGTGGCCATCCGCGACGCCCTGGTGGCCAGCGAGCTTCCGGTGATCGAGGTGCACCTGTCCAACGTGCACAAGCGCGAGCCGTTCCGTCACCTGTCGTTCGTCTCCAGCATCGCCGTGGGGGTGATCTGCGGCCTCGGCAGCCAGGGCTACCGCATGGCCCTGGGCTACTTCGGCGAACACCTGCGCGAGCACGCGGCATGAGCGGCACAGGCATCCTTGCCGGCCTCATTGGCCGTGGCATCCAGGCCTCGCGCACACCGGCGCTGCACGAGCGTGAAGGCGACGCCCAGGCGCTGCGCTACCTGTACCGGCTGATCGACGCCGACCAGCTGGGCCTGGACGACAGCGCCCTGCCCGCCCTGCTCGATGCCGCCGAGCGCACCGGGTTCACCGGGCTCAATATCACCTTCCCGTTCAAGCAGGCGATCCTGCCGCTGCTCGACGCGCTGTCGGACGAAGCGCGTGGCATTGGCGCGGTGAACACCGTGGTGCTGCGCGAGGGCCGGCGGGTTGGCCACAACACCGACTGCCTGGGCTTCGCCGAAGGCTTGCGGCGCGGCCTGCCCGGCGTCGCGCGGCGTCAGGTGGTACAGCTGGGTGCGGGCGGCGCGGGCGCGGCGGTGGCCCATGCGCTGTTGGCCGAAGGCGTCGAGCACTTGCAGCTGTTCGAGGTCGACCAGGCCCGCGCCCGGGCACTGGTGGACAATCTCACCCAGCGTTTCGGCGTCGGTCGCGCCGTGCTCGGCGAGGACTTGGCCAGCGCGGTGGCCGACGCCGATGGCCTGGTCAACACCACACCCGTGGGCATGGCCAAGCTGCCCGGCACCCCCTTGCCTCCCGCGCTGCTGCACCCACGGCTGTGGGTGGCGGAGATCATCTACTTCCCCCTGGAGACCGAGCTGCTGCGCCATGCCCGGGCCCTGGGCTGCCGCACCCTGGACGGTGGCACCATGGCAGTGTTCCAGGCGGTCAAGGCGTTCGAGCTGTTCAGCGGGCGCCCGGCCGATGCCGAGCGCATGCAGGCACACTTCGCCAGCTTCTAGTAAGCCCGCGCGTGCGCAATCCGGGCTGCCGCGCGACGAAGCGATGCAGCCCTCAGGCCCCCGCCACCGCACCGATGAAGTTGGCCAATTCCGCCGTGCGCGGCGCGGCAAACACGTCGCGCGGGTGGCCGGTCTCGTGCACCTTGCCCTGGTGCATGAACACCAGCTTGTCGCCCACCTCGCGGGCGAAGCGCATCTCGTGGGTGACCATGACCAGGGTCATGCCCTCCTTCGCCAGCTGGCGCACCACGCCCAGCACCTCGTTGACCAGTTCCGGGTCCAGTGCCGAGGTGATCTCGTCGCACAGCAGCACCTTGGGTGACATGGCCAGCGCCCGGGCGATGGCCACCCGCTGCTGCTGCCCACCGGAAAGGCGGTCGGGGTAGGCGTCGATCTTGTCGCCCAGCCCTACCCGCTCGAGCATACGTTCGGCCAACTGGCGTGCCTCGGCCCTGCCGGTCTTCTTCACCACCTGGGGCGCGAGCATCACGTTCTCGCCCACGGTCAGGTGCGGGAACAGGTTGAACTGCTGGAACACCATGCCGACCTTCTGGCGCAGCGCGCGCAGGTCGGCACGGCCGGCATCGAGGTATTCACCATCCACCTCGATCACCCCGTCGCTGATCGACTCCAGGCCATTGAGGGTGCGCAGGAAGGTGCTCTTGCCCGATCCGCTGCGGCCGATGATGGCCACCACCTCACCCTCCTCGATGCTCAGGTCGACCCCCTTGAGCACGTGGTTGTCGCCGTAGTACTTGTGCAGCGCGGACACTCTAAGCAGGGGCATGCAGCCTCCTTTCCAGGTAGCGGGCGCTCAGTGAGAGCGGGTAGCAGAGGATGAAGTAGCCCACGGCCACCAGGCCGTAGATCAGGAATGGCTCGAAAGTGGCGTTGGCCAGCATGCCGCCGGTCTTGGTCAGCTCGGTGAAACCGATGATCGAGGTGACCGCCGTGCCCTTGACCACCTGCACCGAGAAGCCCACGGTGGGGGCTATGGCGATGCGCAACGCCTGGGGCAGGACCACATGGCGCAACTGCTCCAGGCGGCCCATGGCCAGGCTGGCGGAGGCCTCCCACTGGCCCCGCGGGATCGCCTCCACGCAGCCGCGCCAGATCTCGGCGAGAAAGGCGCTGGTGAACAAGGTCAGGGCGATGGCCGCGGCCATCCACGCCGACACGTCGATGCCGAACAGGGCGATGCCGAAGAACACCATGAACAGCTGCATCAACAGCGGCGTGCCCTGGAACAGCTCGATGAACGCGCGGGCGGCGCCGCGGATCAGTGGCCGGTCACTGATCCGCGCCACCAGCAGCAACAGCCCGCCGACGCTGCCGCAGGCGAACGCCACCAGCGACAGCAGCAAGGTCCACTGCAACCCGGTCATGAGGTTGCGCACGATATCCCACAAGGTGAAGTCCATTCAGCGTCTCCCCATCAGCAGGCGCTGGCCGATCCAGGCCAGCAGCTGGCGCACGACGATGGCCATCAGCAGGTACAGCAGCGTGGTCAACAGGTAGGTCTCGAAGGCGCGAAAATTGCGCGACTGGATGAAATTGGCGGCGAACGACAGCTCTTCGGTGGCGATCTGCGAACACACCGCCGAGCCGAGCATGACGATCACGATCTGGCTCGTCAGCGCCGGCCACACCTTGGCCAGGGCCGGTTGCAACACCACGTGGCGAAACGCCTCGAAACGGCTCAGGGCCAGCGCGGCCGCGGCTTCGAGCTGGCCCTTGGGGATCGCCTGGATACCGGCGCGGATGATCTCGGTCGAGTAGGCGCCCAGGTTGATCACCATCGCCAGCACCGCTGCCTGCCATTCGCTCAGGCGCACGCCCAGCGCCGGCAGGCCGAAGAAGATGAAGAACAGCTGGACGATGAACGGCGTGTTGCGGATCAGCTCCACGTACAGCCCGAACAGCGCGTCGAACGGCCGCAGGCGCCAGGCCCGGGTCACCGCGCCGAGCACGCCGATGGCGACCCCGAGCACGGTGCCGACCAGGGTCAGCTCCAGGGTGAACAGCATGCCCCGCAGCAACAGGTCGCCCTGCGCCAGCACCGGGGCGAAGTCGAATTGATAGGCCATCGCTCAAGCGCTCAGAGATCGGCCGGCAGCGGCTGCTTGAGCCACTTCTCGGCGTTACGGTTCAGGCTGCCGTCGGTCCTGGCGGCGTCGAGGGTGGCGTTGACCTTCTGCAACAGCGCCGGCTCGTTCTTGGCCAGGCCCACGTAGACCGGCGAGTCCTTGAGCTTGACCTTGAGCACCGGCACCTTGGCCGGGTTCTTTGCGGCGATGGCGGCCATCACCACGCTGCCGCTGGCGATCAGCTCGACCTGCCCGGACAGGTAGGCGGCGATGGTCGAGTTGTTGTCCTCGAAACGCTTGATGATCGCGCCCTTGGGCGCCACGGCGCTCAGTTCCATGTCCTCGATGGCGCCGCGGGTGACGCTGATGGTCTTGCCGGCCAGGGCTTCGATCGCGTCGACCGGTGCCTCGGCCGGGCCGAACACCGCCAGGTAGAACGGCGCATAGGGGCGCGAGAAGTCGATCACCGCGGCGCGCTCAGGGTTCTTGCCCAGGCTCGAGATCACCAGGTCGACCTTGCCGGTGGTGAGGAACGGGATGCGGTTGGTGCTGTTGACCGGGGTCAGGGCCAGCTTGACGCCAAGCTTGTCGGCCAGCAGTTGCGCGGTGTCGATGTCCAGGCCGCGAGGCTTGAGGTCCGGGCCGACCGAACCGAACGGCGGGAAGTCCTGGGGCACGGCCACCTTGAGCACGCCGCGGGCGGTGATGTCAGCCAGCGCGTCGGCCTGGGCCAGGGGCATTGCCAGAGGGGTGGCGCAGAACAGGGTGGCCAGGAACAGGGAGCGGAACGTCTTCATCGAAAGGCCTCGCAGGAGTCCGGAAAGGGGCTGCGGTGCCAGTGCACGGGCCATGCCAGTCTTGGGCAAAACACCTGCGAGCGGCGTGGCGCAAGGCACCGATCAGGTCTTACTGGTCTGAACAGTTGCGACCTCGAAGCATCCCGTGCCCCGCTTTCGCGCAACGGCCGCAGGGCCTGCGCCAGGACGAGGCAAGGCTTGCCACGCCGTGCCGATTGCCCGTAAAAGGGAGGCCATCGCCCTCAGACCGGTCTGAACAGCATGCTCGCCACCGCCACGCGCCCCGTCCCGGAAATCGCCCTGCAGGCCATCCGCCAACTGATCGAGCAGGACGGCTACCAGCCTGGCGACGCCCTGCCTTCGCAGCGCGACCTGGCCGAACGCCTGGGCGTGAGCCGGGCGTCGCTGCGCGAGGCCTTGTCGTCGCTCAGCGCCCTGGGACTGGTCAGCGTGCAACCGGGCAAGGGGGTGTTCGTCCTGGCTCCGGCCACTGGCCAGCCATCGCCAGGCAGCTTCGCCTGGCCCTATGCCGAACAGGTCTCGGCCGCCGACACCTTCCAGCTGCGTTACGCCCTGGAAGGCTTCGCTGCCGGCCAGGCGGCCCTGGCGTTGACCGCCGATGACCTGGACGCGTTGCAGGCCAACGTCGAGGCAATGGCCGTGGAGTTGCGCGCCGGGCGCTTCGAGGCCGCCGCACGCCTGGACTTCGCCTTCCACCAGCAACTGCTGCAGGCCAGCGGCAACCGCGCGATGCTGCAGGTGATCACCGCCAGCCAGGATATTTTCCTGGAAAGCCAGAAACTGCCGTTCATCCGCCCCGAACGGGCCATGGAAACCTGGCAGGAGCACCGCAAGATCCTCCGCGCCCTCGTCCGCCGCTCCCAGGCCGGCGCGCAACGGGCAATGCAGGAGCACATCCGCAACGCCGCGGCGCGCACCGGGGTGGTGTTCGCCGGTTGAGCGGGCTCAGGCCTTGATGTAGCGCATCACCGCCTCGCAGATCACCTGCTTTTGACGCTGCTTGACCTGCTCGTCGGCCAGGTCGATCTGGAAGATGTCGCCGAAGGTGTGGCGGTTCGACACCCGATAGAAGCAGAACGAGCTCATCAGCATGTGCAGGTCGATCACCTCGATCCCCGGGCGGAACACGCCCTGCTCCACGCCACGGGCGAGAATCTTGCCCAGTGCGTCGAGCACCATGCTGCTCATCTCGCGGATCACCGGCGACTGCTTGACGTACTCGCCATAGTGGATGTTCTCGGTGCAGACGATGCGCACGAAGTCGACGTTGTCGGCGTGGTGGTCGAAGGTGAATTCCACCAGGCGCTGGATCGCCTGTTCAGGCGACAGCGAGTCGAGGTCCAGGCTGTGCTCGGTCTTGCGGATGTCGCCGTAGAGCTTGACCAGGCATTCGACGTAGAGCTGCTCCTTGCTGCCGAAGTAGTAGTAGATCATGCGCTTGGAGGTGGCGGTACGCTCGGCGATGGCGTCGACCCGGGCACCGGCCAGGCCCTGCTGGACAAACTCGGTGATGGCGGCCTGGAGAATGTTCTCGCGGGTCTTTTCCGGGTTGTTCTTGCGCGATCTGCGCAGCCCTTCGACTTCAGGCTTTGCTACCGAATCACTCATACCGACTCACAGGCTCGTTATAGGAATCCGGACGATTATCCGTGAGCCGGGCGGTGCAGGGAAGCGTGGTGTTGTGAGCGGCTTGCCCCGCGATGGGACCCTGATTTACAACACCGCCGTGCGCGCCGTCCCGCTGCGCGCCTTGGCCATCGCCGCCAGGCGCACCGCGACGTTGGCCGCGCCATAGCCGGCGTAACCGCCCTTGCGCTGCAGGACCTCGAAGAAAAAGCGCCCTTCGAACGGCTCGGTGTACACATGGAACAGCTCGCCGCCCTGGGCATCGCGGTCGTACAGCACGTTGTAGTACGCCAGCTCGCTGAGGAACTCGTCATCGAACTCGAAGCGCGCCGCCAGGTCGTCGTAGTAGTTCAGCGGGATCTCCAGCAACGGCACGCCGGCCTCCTTGGCCCGGGCCACCTCAGCGAAGATGTCCTCGCAGTCAAAGGCGACATGGTGCACGCCCGAGCCGCGATAGCTGTCCAGGGCATGGGCGATGGCGGTGTTGCGGTTCTCCGAGATGTTCAACGGCAGCCGCAGGCTGGCGCAGTGACTGCGCAGGGCACGGCTCTTGACCAGGCCATAGGGGTCAGGCAGTACCACCTCGTCGTCGGCGGTGAAATCGAACACGCTCTTGTAGAACAGCACCCAGCTGTCCAGCGCCTCGGCCGGCAGCGCCAGGGCCATGTGGTCGATGCGCTTGAGCCCGCCGCTGGCCCGGGCGTTCTGATCCAGGTGGAAATCGATGTCGTAAAGGCTCGGGCCGTCGGCGTCCGGTTCCACCAGGTACAGCAGGCTGCCGTCGGGCGCGCGCACCGCCGGGATCTCGCGCTCGTTGGGGCCGACCAGGCCACGGAACGGCTGGCCACGGTAGGCGGTGGCGCGCCTCAGCGCGGCCTGGCCGTCATTCACCCGCAGCGCCGTGGCGCACAACGACGGACCATGGGCCTCGAAAAAGTTGTGGGCGAACGAGTAAGGTTCGGCGTTGAGCACGATGTTGATATCGCCCTGGCGCAGCAGGCGCACCGCCTTGCTGCGATGTTCGCCGGCCTCGGCGAAGCCCAGGCGTTTGAGCCACCCACCCAGGCGCGCGCCGACCGCCTCGTCGACGGCAAACTCGATGAACTCCACGCCGTCGTAACGGCTTGCGCCAGGCGGCGCGAACAGCACGCCGGGCTCGACGGCGCGTGCCTCACGCTCCAGCTCAACGCGGGTCTTTTCTTCGAGGTACAGCAGCGAGCGCAAGCCGTCGGCGGCGTTCTGCCGGGTCGGTGCCGCGCGGAAACCGTCGTTGAAGACCTCCAGCGACAGCGGACCGCGGTAGCCGGTGGCCAGGATCGGCGCGAGAAAACCCGCCAGGTCCATCTCGCCCTGTCCCGGGAAGCAACGGAAATGCCGGCTCCACTCCAGCACGTCCATTGCCAGGATCGGCGCGTCGGCCATTTGCACGAAGAAGATCTTCTCGCCGGGGATATCGCGAATGCCGCTGGGATCGCCCTTGATCGACAGGGTATGGAAGCTGTCGAGGATCACCCCCAGCGCCGGGTGGTCCGCCTGGCGCACCAGGTTCCATACCTGCTGCCAGGTGTTGACGTGGCGGCCCCAGGCCAGGGCCTCGTAGCCGATGCGCAGGCCGCGGGCGCCGGCATGCTCGGCGAGCAGGCGCAGGTCGTCCACCAGCAGTTGTTCGTCGCCCAGCGCGTCAGGCTGGACGTTGCTGCACACCAGCACCAGGTCGGTGCCCAGCTCCTGCATCAGGTCGAACTTGCGCTCGGCGCGGTCGAGGTTCTTGTGCAGACGGTCACGAGGACAGCCCTCGAAGTCGCGAAACGGCTGGAACAAGGTGATCGCCAACCCCAAGTCCGTGCACAGCTGGCGGATCTCGCGGGGGCTGCCGGCGTAGTACAGCAGGTCGTTCTCGAAGATCTCGACGCCGTCGAACCCTGCGGCGGCGATGGCTTCAAGTTTTTCCGGCAAAGTGCCGCTCAAGGAAACGGTGGCGATCGAACGGTGCATGGCGGGTGTTCCTTGTTATTGAGAGAGGCGGCTGGTCAGGCCCTGGCACGATCGATTATTCGCAGGTAAAGTCGCCCCGGCAATGAACTTTGTACGAAACAGTTAGTTTTTGTTCGATTACCGAACAAAACCCGTTCCGGCGAATTGATTCACCCACCCCCGTGAACAACCATGAACACCAGTCGCAGGCCCGCCGGCCCTTCTCGCTGCCACGCCGGTCGTTCGGCGGGCCCTGCGCTGCAACGCCCAACGTCACCACATAATAAGTTCAAGAAAACGGGTACCGACCTATGCACACCTTGCTCGCCCTGCGATCCACACCGCCGCGTTCGTCTTCTCCCTACAGCCCCGTTGCCGTGCCCTGCGCGCGCTGACCATACGGCCCCCTGACAAGAACAACGGAGACAACATGGCCCGCTCAAGCTCCCAAGCCAAGAAAGCCACCGCCAGCGGATGGATCGGCTCTGCCCTCGAGTACTACGATTTCTTTATCTACGCCCAGGCCGCGGCGCTGATCTTCCCGCAGATCTTCTTCCCCTCCAGCGACCCGAAGATGGCCATCATCGCCTCGCTGGCCACCTACGGTGTGGGTTACCTGGCGCGCCCGATCGGCGCCTGCGTGCTCGGCCACTGGGGCGACACCCGCGGACGCAAGAACGTGCTGCTGCTGTGCATGTTCCTGATGGGCCTGTCGACCATGGCCGTGGGCCTGCTGCCCACCTACCACGACATCGGCCTGCTGGCCCCGGCGCTGCTGGTGCTGCTGCGCCTGGTCCAGGGCTTCGCCGTGGCCGGCGAGATCTCCGGGGCCAGCTCGATGATCATGGAGCACGCGCCGTTCGGCCGCCGCGGCTACTACGCCAGCTACACCCTGCAAGGCGTGCAGGCCGGCCAGGTGATGGCGGCGGCGGTGTTCCTGCCGCTGGCCTACTTCATGCCCAGCGAGGCCTTCAACGAGTGGGGCTGGCGCATCCCGTTCCTGATGAGCGCAGTGGTGCTGATTGCCGGCTTCATCATCCGCAAGGAGGTGCACGAGACCCCGGCCTTCGTCCAGGAGGAGAAACAGGACAAGGTCGCCAAGTCGCCGATCGGCGAAGCCTTCCGCCACAGCTGGAAGCACATGGTGCTGGTGATGTTCATGGCGCTGATGAACGTGATTCCGGTGGTTGCCACCATCTTCGGCGCGGCCTACGCGGTGCAGCCGGCCTACGGCATCGGTTTCGACAAGAGCGTGTACCTGTGGATCCCGGTGGTGGGCAATATCGTCGCGGTGCTGGTGATCCCCTTCGTCGGCAACCTGTCCGACCGCATCGGCCGCCGCCCGACCATGATCGCCGGCTGCCTGGGCTCGGGCCTGCTGGCCTTCGTCTACCTGTACGCGATCAGCATCCAGAATGTGCCGCTGGCCTTCGCCGCCTCGATCCTCATGTGGGGCATGGTCTACCAGGGCTACAACGCGGTGTTCCCAAGCTTCTACCCGGAGCTGTTCCACACCCGCTACCGCGTCTCGGCCATGGCCATCGCGCAGAACATCGGCACCATGATCACCGCCATGCTGCCGGCGCTGTTCGCCGCCGTGGCGCCTCCGGGCTCGGAGCATATCTGGCTGGTGGTCGGCGGCCTGGCGTTCCTGGTCACCTGCGTATGCGCATTCGCCGCCTACCTGGCGCCGGAGACCCATCGCCTGGCCATGGAAGACCTGGGCAACCCGCAGGCACGGCCAATGGAGCGGGAGGCTTATGAAGCCAGTCGCAAAGGCAGCCTGAAAGCGTTCGGCCATTGAGGCCTGCGCCCCAGGACTTTCGGTTTAAGCCCGCGGCAAAAAAAAGACGCCTCGTTCGAGGCGTCAATACATTCACCTGTAACCAAAGGAGCACAGGGGCTTCTCAAGGTGAATAGGGGGTTGATCAGAGAATCGACAGCGGGTACTCGACGATCACCCGCACCTCGTCCAGGTCCGACTCAAAGGCCGTGGCCCGGGTGGTGGCCTGGCGCACGCGCAGCGACAGGTCCTTGGCCGCGCCGGTCTGCACCACGTACTTGACCTCGATGTCACGCTCCCAGCGCTTCTGGTCGGTAAGCGGATCGCCGTTGTCGTCGCGGCGCATGTAGTAGGCGTTGGCGTTGCTGTAGTCGGCGTCGCTGCCCCGGCCGTAGCGGGTCATGAACGACAACCCCGGCACGCCGTAGGCGGCCATGTTCAGGTCGTAGCGCAGCATCCACGAGCGCTCCTTCGGCGAGTTGAAGTCGCTGTACTGGATGGAGTTGTCGAGGAAGATCGAGTCGGACTGGCGCAGGTAGTCGAAATCGTCGTCGCCGTTGTTGCGCTGGTGGGTGAGCGCGAGGGTGTGAGCGCCGTAGCGCACGCCAAGCTTGGCGCTCCAGATGTCGTTGTCGAACTGCCCCAGGCGCTGACGCCCTTCGTCCTTGGCGTTGTAGAAATTGAACCCGCCGATCAGCGCCAGTTCGTCCGACAACGGCCAGGTCACGCTGGTGCCGGCGTAGTACTGGTTCCACACATCCTTCAGGCGGCTGCCGAACAGGCTCACGCTGACGTTTTCATTGATCGCGTAGTCGCCACCGCCATAGGCGATCCACGGCGAATCCACCGGGCCGCCGTAGAAGGTCACGAAGTTCTCGCGCAGGTCGCTGGACACCGGCTGGCTCATGGCGTGCAGGCGCCCGGCCTGCAGCGTCAGGCCTTGCAGGCTGGTGTTCTCCAGGGTCACCCCGCGAAAGCTTTCCGGCAGCAGCCGTGAGTCACCGGCCGCCACCACCGGGTTGACCGGGAACACATCGCCCACCCGCAGCACGGTGTCGAACAGGCGCACCTTGGCCGCGCCGCCGACCTTGCTGTATTCGTCGCGGGCCTGGCCATCACGGTCCACCGGCAGCACGTCGAACGAGCTGCGCCCGCCGTTGCGCCCGCCACCGGTGTCGAGCTTGAGACCGAGCATGGCGAAGGCATCCACGCCGACGCCCACCGTGCCCTGGGTGAAGCCGGATTCGAAGCGAGTGATGATGGCGTGGGCCCAGGCTTCGGAGTAACCGTTGTCACCGGCGTTGCCAGGGTTGTAGGTAGGGGCGTAACCGTCGCGATGGTCACGATTGAAGTAGTAATTGCGGTTGAGCACGCTCAGCCGGCTGCCCTCGATGAACCCTGCCTGCTGCGCTTGCGCGGCCGAGGCCACCGGGCCAACGCCGGCCAGGGCCAGCAGGGCGGCCAGGGAAAGTGTTGGATTGCTTGTCATCCGTTGCTCCTTCGATTGCGGCTGTTCTTGTTCTCGGGCCTTGGCGCTGGAGCGTCCCTGGTCTGGCCAGGTGCATGCGCGCCCAGCCCCGTTGGCCAAGCCTGATGCTCGCCGCCGGCGGATAACGGGAAGGTGATGGGAGGATTACAATCGTGTCATTCACGGCCGCGGGATCGGCATCCCCCGGCCACCTTTCATATCTGTAACCCGGGCGTCATGCCGCTGTCGGCTGCCCGTCGCTAGCGTGGACTGCGAAACGAACCTTTCGGAGACACGCACCATGCTACGACCGACCCTGATCGCCGCCCTGCTGGCGCTTTCCCTTTCGGCCCAGGCCACGGGTTTTTCCAGGCAAGACAGCGAGCAGTTGATTGAGGACCACCAGCAGGCCGTGGCGGCCTACGCGGCGCAACGCGCCAAGCCGATGCCGGAGATCGTCGACTATCGCTATGGCATGAAGCTCGACGTCGCCCGCCTCGTGCGCCAGTCGGGCGACCCGCGCACCTGCGAGGTGGTGCCTCGGCTGATGACCTTCGAGGACAGCCAGGGCACCCTGCGCACCGTGCGCTACTCGGTGCAGTCGCAATGCATCAACAACAAGTAGCTCAGCCGCGCAGCCCGTCCACCAGCTGCAGGCTGTTGCGCCCGCCGCGCTTGGAGGCGTACAGCAGCACATCGCCCTGCTCGATCAGGGCCGCCAGGCTGGCCGGTGGCCGGTCGAACAGGTTGGCGCCGATGCTCAGGGTCACCGCCTCCGGGGTGCGGAACGCCTGTTCGGCCGTGGCCTGGAACTGCCGACGCAAGGCATCGGCCAACTGCTCGATGGCCTGGCGCGAGGCATCGCCCAGCAGGATGACGAACTCGTCGCCCCCCAGGCGCGCTGCGATCGACCGCTCTGGGAGCAATGCCCGGATCATCTCGCTCAAGGCCACCAGCAGGCGGTCGCCGGCGGCGTGCCCGTGCAGGTCGTTGACCAACTTGAAGTGGTCGATGTCGATCAGCAGCAAGGCGCCCGGACGTTGCGCCGAGACCTCCTTGAGCAGGTTCGCCGCCCGTACCTCCAGGGCGCGACGGTTGTACAGCGCGGTCAACGGATCACGCGCGGCCAGGCGCTCGATGCGCTCTTCGCGGCGGTAGCGCACGGTGCCGGTCATCGACAGGGCGATCAGCATGATCGCCATGGCGCCCTCCAGCAGCGACGCCTGGATGATCTGCCCACGGAACGCCGTGAGGTCGATCAGTGTCCCTGGCAGCAGCGCCGGCAAGGTCTTGGCCAGGTAGAACAGGCCGTGCAGCAGCAGGATGTAGCGCAACTGGACCGCCCCCACGCTGAGGGACTTGCCGTGCGGGCGCAGCAACGCGCTGGCGTACAGGGTAAAGCCGGCGACCAGCAGCGAGTTGAGCACCAGGAAAGTCTTCGACCACAGCGGCCATTGCGGCAGCAGCAGCAGGCTCGCCCAAAGCAGCGGCGCCAGGTAGCAGGCCCGCGACAGGCGCGTCTCGGTGAAGCGCGAAACACCCAGCAAAAACAACCAGTGGGCGGCGACCAGCATGCCATTGGCGAACCAGATGCCGATGAACAGATAGCCGCTGCCGCGCAGCAATGCAAGCGAGGAGCCGACGCTGATGGTGGCGAAGCTGGCGCTCCAGCACAGCAAGGAAGACTCACGTACGCTGATCCACTCCACCGCCAGGTACAAGGCGGCGACTGCGGCCAGGGCGATGGAGAGGGTCAGCAGGGTGCAAGCGTCGAACGCCATGGGTGGGTGTGGCCTGTGAATTACCGTTCAGAGCGCTGATTGTATGCGTTCGAAGGCTTTTGCACAGGCACATTTGATATCCAAATGATGGCATTCTGACGAGCAACCCATTCGCTCGCGTTATTGCTCGGAAAGAAAGCTCACCAGTTGCCGCCCATGGGAGCTCAGCGTCTCCCAACCACGCAAGCAAATGCGCAGTTCCAGGGTCGCCCAGCGCTCCTCCAGAGCCACCCGGCGCACCGCCAGTTCCTGCTCGGCGCGCACCGCGGCGGTCTCGGGCATCAGGGCGATGCCGGCGTGCTGGGCCACCAGCTGGGCGATGGCTTCGAAGCTGGGGGCACGCACCCGTACCTTCAGCGGCATGGCCAGGTTCATCGCCAGCTCCTCGACGAAACGCTGCATGGCGCGCTCGGCCGGCAGGCAGACGAAAGCAAACCCCAGCGCATCCGCCAGTCGCAGCTGGCCGCGCCCGGCCAACGGGTGATCGACCGGCACCAGCAACACCAGGCGTTCGGTGCGAAACGGCAGCGACACCAGGCCGTCATTGACCAGGTTGCCGTCGTACACGCCGATCTCGCACTCCCCGGCCAGCACCACGCGCAGCACATCGATGCTCTTGTGCTCGACCAGTTGCAGGTCCACCTCCGGGTAGTCGGCCAGGAACGGCCCGAGCACCGCCGGCAGCAAGGTGCTGTTGGTCACCGTGGAGGCCGCCAGGTGCAGGGTGATGCGCCGCTGGCCGGCAAGTTCGTCGAGGGTGTCGTGCAGCTTCTGCGCCTCGCCCAACACGCCGCGCGCCGACTCCAGCACCAGGCGCCCGGCAGGCGTCAGCTGCATGCCGTCGGCCTTGCGCAGGAACAGGGTCAAGCCACAGCGCGCCTCGAACAGGCGCAGCCGGGTGCTGGCGGCCGATACCGCCACCGGGAAGGTCGCCGCCGCCTTGCTCAGGCTGCCGGTCGCGGCAATGGCCGCGAGCAGGCGCAGGTCCGCGAGGTCGAAGTGCATCAGGGCTTCTCCAAATCAGAACGCCATGTTCGAGAAAAAGCGATTCTAGCCTGCCTGCGTTCTGCGCAGAATAAGCCACGCCCCCTAGCCGTCACGGACCTGTCATGACCCGCCTGCCCGCCCCGCTC
>NZ_NIBE01000057.1:167220-284265 GCF_002205115.1 Pseudomonas sp. DrBHI1 | reverse complement strand
GCCGGTAGTGCCGGCAACGGCCGCATAGCGCAGGGGCAGGATGGTGAAGGTGCGCGTGCAATGGACGGCGGGCCCGCTGGCGAAGGGGGCCTCCAGGGCCTCGCAGGCTTGCCGATTGATTTCGAGCAGTTTGTTGAAGTCGAACATCCGATGTCCTCAGCGAAGCTGTTCATGCAGGCGTGTTAGTACCGAGCCCGTGGCTGTTGCAGCCAGCCACGGGCGACGTTACGCAGACCTGAAACACTAGCGAGGAGCGGATTGAGGGTGGTCGACAGGGCTTCCCAAATCCGCGTAGGACGTTTCTCTGATTTTCCTTATCAGCGCTTATTGGCAGTATTCAATTACATCTCACCGGCGAATCCGCGCGGGCAGGCGATTCGCCGCCGAGCCTCAAAGATCCAGCACCAGCCGCGCCGAACGCGCCCGCGAGACGCACAGCATCAGGGTCTGTTGCGAGGCTTTCTCCTCGTCGCTCAGGTACTGGTCGAAATGCTCGGCCTCGCCTTCGAGGATCGCCGTCTCGCAGGTGCCGCACACGCCTTCGCGGCACAGGCACTCGACCTTGGCGGCCTTGGATTTCTCGATGGCCTGGAGAATGGTCATGCCTTCCTCGACGGCCAGCTCTGTGCCGGAGCGCGCCAGTACCACGGTGAACGCCGAGCCTGCGGTCGGCGCGGCGGCGGCGAACTGTTCCCAATGCACGCGGGACTCGGCGATGCCGGCGGCGGCGGCGCTGGCGATCACCGCGTCGATCAGCGGCTTGGGCCCGCACACATAGAGATGGGCGTCATCGGTGAGCCCCGCACAGAGCG
The DNA here is from genome assembly GCF_002205115.1 of Pseudomonas sp. DrBHI1. NCBI lineage: Bacteria > Pseudomonadati > Pseudomonadota > Gammaproteobacteria > Pseudomonadales > Pseudomonadaceae > Pseudomonas > Pseudomonas sp. DrBHI1. Next base: position 283,453 of record NZ_NIBE01000057.1, on the reverse strand, counting down.
CGGCGAGGTCGAGCTTGCGCCCCAGGCTGTCGATGTAGAAGCGGGTGTTGCCGGCATGCGGGCCTTGCGCCAGGTCGCCCTGGAAGGCGCCGTGCTCGGGGGCGCGGAAGGCGTAGTGCAGCTCGTAGGGGGTGGCGCCGCCTTCGAGCTCGTGCAACTGCGCCAGGAACGGGGTGATGCCGATGCCGCCGGCGATCAACACGTGGCGTCCCGCCTTGGGGTCGAGGGCGAACAGGTTGTTGGGGGTGGAGATGGTCAGCTCGCTGCCCACTTCGACCTGCTGGTGCATGAACGCTGAACCGCCCTTGGACTGCTCCTCCAGCCGCACGCCGATCTGATAGCTGTGCAACTGGCGCGGGTCGCTCATCAGCGAGTAGGCATTGCTGAACTGGCTGCCGCAGGCCGACTGCATCTGCACGATGACATGGCTGCCGCCGCTGAAGGCGGGCAGGGCGGCGCCGTCGGCGCGGGCCAGGGTGAAGCGCTTGATCTGCGGCGTGGCCTGTTCCACGCCGGTCACGCGCACCTTGAACATTTCGTATTGCTTGGCCATGGCGTACCTCGACAACGAAGCCCCGCGCCAGGCCCTGGCGCGGGGCGGGGAGCGTGTTCAGTCGTCCAGGTGGGCGACGGCGATCAGGTTGTGGAAGTGGGCGATGCCGTGCTCGCTCACGCCGCTGCGCTGCGAATCGACCATGATCCGCCCCTGGCCGCGGTAGCCGCGGGACTTCAGGCCCTTCTGCACGCTCTCGACCAGGCGTAGGTCCTCGGGACGGAACACCTCGCGGTACCAGTCGATCAGCTTGCGCTGCTCCTCGGTGAGGTCCTTGTTGAGGAAGTAGATGTCGTAGTGCTGCAGGGTGGTTTCGGCATCGACCGGGAACTCGTAGATCACGGTCATGAAGTTGGCCCCCGGCGGTACGTTGAACATGGTGCACGGCCAGGCCCAGAAGCCGGCGAAGGACGGGTCCTTGACCGTTTCATCGAACGTGAACGACTGCTCCGACGGTTTGGCCAGGCCGTACTGCAGGGTCCAGTTGCCGTGCAGGCTGTGGCTGTACTGGCCGACGTCCACCGAGTCGGAGAAGCCGGGGTGGGCCGGGGCGCAGTGGTAGCACTCGAGGTAGTTGTCGACGATCGACTTCCAGTTGGCCGGGGTGTCGCTGACGAAGCGCGCGGCCAGGTGCAGGTCGTCGATCACCGCGCAGGCTTCGCGCATGCGCTTTTGCATGCCGGGCAGCTGGTCTTCGACGGAACCGGCGTCGTTGTCCATGTTGATGAAGATGAAGCCGGCATACTCTTCGACGCGCAACTGCACCAGGGTGGAGTTGTCCTTGTCGAAGTTGGCCACGTTCTCGCAGTTGCGCGCGTGGGCCAGTTCGCCGTCGAGCTTGAAGGTCCAGGCGTGGTACGGGCAGGTGATGACGTTCTTGGCCTTGCCGCTGCCTTCGAGCAGTTGGTGGCCGCGGTGCGGGCAGACGTTGTAGAAGGCGCGCAGCACGTCGTCGCGGCCACGCACGACGATGATGCTTTCGCCGATCACCTGGCGGGTGATGTAGGCGTTCTTCTCGGCGACTTCGCTGCGGTGGCCGACGCAGATCCAGCTGCGGGCGAAGATCGCTTCCTTCTCGTGCTCGAAGACGGCGGCCTGGGTGTAGAACGTGGCCGGGAGGGTGAAGGCCACTTCGGGGTTGGCGCAGAAGTCGGCGGGCAGGCGTTTGAAATCGTTCATGGTTCTATCTCTGTTCTTATTGGTTAACGCGTATCTGTTGGTTAACAAGCTGGGCAAAAAAATTTGTCGCAGGTTTGGCAATGTGAGAGCGGGCTTACCCGCTCCCACGACAAATCCAGACTCAGTGCACTGCCGCCGCGCTGCGTGGTGCCTGCATGGGTGGCTCTTCTCCGGCCAGGCGGGTGGCCTCTTCCTCGATGCGGTACGCCGGCACCTGGCCGTAGTCGGCCGCCAGCCACTTGAAGAAGCCGTAGATCTTCACCAGCAGGATCACCATGAACGGGATCGCGGTAAGCACCACGGCGGTCTTCATGGTCGACAGCGAGGCCTTGGCGAACAGCATGGCCAGCGGCACCAGGGTCAGCACCACGCACCAGAACAGGCGCAGGGTCGGGCTCGGGTCCTCGCCCTCGCGCAGGTTGCGGGTGCTGGTGGCGGCCACGGCGTAGGCGGCGGCGTCCATGTGCGAGGCGCAGAACACCGCCATGATGAACAGGTACGCGGCGAGGAACAGCGTGCCCCACGGCAGGGCCAGCAAGAGGTCGGTCACCGCCGCTTCGCCACCGAGGGTGCCGAGCAGCTTGGGCACGTCGATCTGGCCGTTGATGAACTGGTGCATGCTGTAGCTTTCCAGCGCGCCGAAGAAGAACCAGCAGCCGAAGCTGCCGCCCAGCAGCAGGGCGAACACCACTTCCTTGATCAGCCGGCCGCGCGAGACGCGGGCGACGAACATGGCCACGCCCGGCGCGTAGGACACCCACCACAGCCAGTAGAACACCGTCCAGTTGCGGGTGAAGGCGCCGTCGCCGGCCGGGTCGGTGAACAGGCTCATCTGCACGTAGTGCTGCAGCATCAGGCCGATGGAGTTGGCGGTATTGTTCAGGGTGAACTGGGTCGGGCCGACCAGCAGGACGATGGCGGCGAACACCAGGGCGCCGATGCAGACCATCTTCGACAGGCGCTGCAGGCCGCCGTCGATGCCGATGTACGAGCTCAAGGAGAACAGCAGCGCCACCGCGCCGATCACCAGCAGTTGCACGGTGAAGGTGTTGGGGGTGCCGGCCAGGTCGGCAAGGCCACGGGTCAGGGTCGAGGCGGTGAGCGCCAGCGACACGGTCAGCGCGCCCATCATGGTCAGCAGGAAGATCAGGTCGACGGCGCGCCCGACAGGGCCGGTGGCTTTGAAGCCGGTGACCGCCTCGATGATCGAGGCCAGGTTCAGGCCACTCTTCTTGCGCACATGGAAGTGGTAGGCCATGGCCAGCGAGGCCAGGGCGTAGATCGACCAGGCGCTGATGCCCCAGTGGAAGAACGAGTAGCTGACGCTGTACTCCAGGGCCTTGGCCGACATCGGCGCGATGTTCAGGCCCGGGGTCTGGTAGTAGTAGGCCCACTCCATCACGCCCCAGTACAGGGTCGAGGAACCCATACCGGCGCAGATGAACATGAACACCCAGGTGGTGGTTGAGTACTCCGGCTTGCCGGCGCCCAGGCGGATGTTGCCGTATTTGCTGAAGGCCAGGTACAGCACGGCCAGGGAACTGCCGAACACCAGGACCTGGACGCTGGTGCCAAAGGTGCGGGTGGCCACCTCGAACAGCTGGTTGGCCAGGCTTTCGGCCTGGGCGGGGAAGGCAGCAAGGCCGATCACGGTGAGCAGCACGGCCAACAGGCTCACGGCGATCAGGAACACATCGATCTTTTTGTTATTGGGGGACATCAATTGTCTCCTGGAGCATTTTTTTTGTAGTAGGCGTCAGGCGTTTGGGAAGTCCGTATCGAGGCTGGGTTTTCCTTTCAGTTAACTATTGGATAACAAGTATCTTTTGGTTTACAGATTCTGCATCGAATCGAAGTGGGTGGCAATAGGATCGTCGGACAATCCGGATGGTTGGCTGGCAAGCCCGCTCCCCCAAGCAGCACATCTTCCTGTGGGAGCGGGCTTGCAGCGCGATGGCCTGTCGCCGACTCAGGCCCCGAGCAGCGCGGCGATGGCCTTGCCCACTTCCTGGGTCGAGCGGCTGCCGCCCATGTCGCGGGTGGTGTCGCCGTTGGCGATCACTGTCTCGATGGCCTTGAGAATGTCGTCGTGGGCCGCCTGGTAGCGCGCGTCGTTGTCGGCCTGACCGAGGAACTCGAGCATCAGCGCGCCGGACCAGATCATGGCGATCGGGTTGGCGATGTTCTTGCCGTGGATGTCCGGCGCCGAACCGTGCACCGGCTCGAACAGCGACGGGAACGTGCGCTCGGGGTTGAGGTTGGCCGACGGCGCGATGCCGATGGTGCCGGCGCAGGCCGGGCCGAGGTCCGAAAGGATGTCGCCGAACAGGTTGGAGGCCACCACCACGTCGAAACGTTCCGGCTGCAGCACGAAACGGGCGCAGAGGATGTCGATGTGCTGCTTGTCCCAGCTGATCTCGGGGTAGTGGGCGGCCATGGCGGCGGTGCGCTCGTCCCAGTAGGGCATGCTCACGGCCATGCCATTGGACTTGGTCGCCGAGGTGACGTGCTTGCGTTCGCGGGTCTGCGCCACGTCGAAGGCGTACTTGAGGATGCGGTCCACGCCACGGCGGGTGAACACCGACTCCTGTAGCACGAACTCGTTGTCGGTGCCTTCGAACATGCGCCCGCCCAGGGACGAATATTCACCCTCGGTGTTCTCGCGGATCACCACGAAGTCGATGTCGCCGGGCTGCTTGTTCGCCAGCGGGCAGGGCACGCCGGGGAACAGGCGCACCGGGCGGATGTTCACGTACTGGTCGAAGTCGCGGCGGAACTTGAGCAAGGATCCCCACAGCGAGATATGGTCAGGGACTTTGTCCGGCCAGCCGACGGCGCCGAAGTACAGGGCGTCGAAGCCCTTGAGCTGGTCGAACCAGTCGTCTGGCATCATCTTGCCGTGGGCCAGGTAGTAGTCGCAGCTGGCCCATTCGAAGAACGCGAACTCAAGGTTCAGGCCGTGCTTGCGGGCGGCGGCCTCGACCACGCGCAGGCCTTCGGGGAGGACTTCGTTGCCGATGCCGTCACCGGGGATGGCGGCGATCTTGAAGGTCTTGGTCATGGGGCGCCTCTCGTGTTCAGGGAAGATGCGGCCATGCTATAAGGCTGTGCTTCGGAGATAATCCGGCAATCCATCAATTCTTGGTGCACGAATCGTGAATAATCTGCCGAACCTGGACGACCTCGACATCTTCCTGCAGGTGGCTCGCCGCGCCAGCTTCGCCGCGGTGGCCGACGAGCGTGGCATGTCGGCGGCGTTCGTCAGCAAGCGCATCCGCCTGCTGGAGGACAGCCTCGGCGTGCGCCTGCTGCACCGCACCACCCGGCGGGTGACGGTGAGCGAGGAGGGCGAGCGGGTGTATCAATGGGCGCAGCAGATCTTCGAGACCCTTCAGCGCATGGACGACGATCTCAACGCCGGCCAGCGCGAGCCGGTCGGTCAGTTGCGCATCGCCAGCAGCCTGGGCCTGGGGCGACGCTTCGTGGCGCCGGCGCTGTCGGAACTGGCGGCGCGCTACCCGCGCCTGGACATCCGTCTGGATGTGCACGACCGCCTGGTGGACCTGATCGCCGAAGGCGTCGACCTGGACATCCGCGTGGGCAACGTGATCGCCCCGCACCTGATCGCCAAGCCCCTGGCGCGTAATCGCCGGGTGCTCTGCGCGGCGCCTTCGTACCTGGCCGAGCATGGCGCGCCACGGGTGCTGGCGGACCTGGCCAGCCATGACTGCCTGGTGATCAAGGAGCGCGACCACCCGTTCGGGCTATGGCACCTGGAAGGGCCGCAGGGCGAGGAGAGCGTGCGGGTGACCGGCGCGTTGTCGAGCAACCATGGCGAGGTGGCGCACCAGTGGTGCCTGGATGGGCGCGGCATCCTGCTGCGCTCGTGGTGGGACGTGCACGACAGCATCGCCGAGGGTCGGCTGGTGCAGGTGCTGCCGGACTACCAGCAGGCGGCGGATATCTGGGCGGTGTACACCGCGCCGTTGGCCGGTTCAGCCAAGGTGCGGGTGGCGGTGGAGTTCTTCCGCCAATACTTCGCCGAGCGCTATCGCTTGCCGGATTGAGCCTTCGCGGCGCGATCGCGCCCCCCGCGACAAGTTGTCTGCTTGACTTGCAGTGGCACTCTACGATCGTTAACTTGACTTCGTAGTCAGTTTTTGTGATCGTGCGCGCCCTCCCAGTTTTCAAGCACCAGAAAAAGCATGGGCAGCCCAAGAGCTACCCAGAGGATCAACCATGTCCAACCGTGATATTTCCCGGCGCTCGTTCCTGCAAGGCGGGCTGGTAGCCGGTGTCGGCGTGACCTTGGCGCCGCTCGGCAGCCAGGCCTTCGCCGCCCTGATGGAAAGCAAGGTCACCACTTCGCCGCAGAAGTGGATGAACCACGACGGCAAGGCGCGTTTTCGTAACGATGCGTTGTCCAAGGTCTGTGGCAACAAGGTGTTCGCCCGCGACATTCGCGCCAAGGACATGCCCGGCTGGCCGCAGCAGCAGGGCCACGCCATGCTGCTCAAGGCCACCAAGGCCGACCGCCTCTACGCAGGCTACGACCTGTCGCTGCTGGGCGCCGAGCTGCAACCGGACCGCATCGTCACCGCCGACGACCTGAAGAAGGACGGCATTGCCTGGCCCGAGGCCCATTCGCCCGATCCGCTGCTGCCGCCGGGCCAGGTACCAATGTTCATCGGCCACCCGGTGGCGATCCTGATCTGGAACGACTTCGAGCGTTTCCGCAAGGCCAAGCTCAAGCTGCAGTTCAACGACCAGGCGATCCGCTACGGCGCCCAGGCCCCGCTGTACCAGCGCGACCCCTACGGCAGCTTCCGTTTCGTGCGCGTGGGCGGCAAGACGCCGTTCGACGAGGACGAATACTCGAGCCTGAAGAACACCATGCTGTTCCCCACCATCCTGGCGCGCAAGCCGGTATGGACCGCCGAGCCCAAGCAGCACGGCAACCTCACCGAGCAGGGGATGTTCTACGCCCAGCGCATCGACGAGCAGCTCAAGCAGCCGCCGGAAGACTGGCTGCTGTTCGACGAGCGCTACAAGACTCCGTCGATCGAGCCCGCGGCCCTCGAGCCGGACAACGGCAACGGCTGGTTCGACCCGGCCACCGGCACCCTGCATTTCGTCGTGGCCACCCAGTGCCCGTTCGAAGTGGCGCAGGAATGCGTGCACATGATCAAGCCGTCGCGTTTCGGCCTGAAGCACCTGAACATGCACCCGGGCTACACCGTTGGCTACGGTTCCAAGGACAACAACATCTTCGTGTTCTACGCCGCCGTCGCCGCGCTGTACGGCGCGGGCGTGCCGATCCGCCTGGCCAACGACCGCTACGAGCAGTTCCAGAGCGGCATCAAGCGCCACCCGTTCGACATCCGCTATCAGCTGGCCGTCGACAAGAAGGACATGAGCTTCAAGATCTTCCGCGCCGACATGAGCGTCGACGGCGGCGGGCGCATCAACTACAGCCCGTCGGTGGCCGCCGTGGGCGCCACCGCGGCGCAGTCGATCTACTACATGCCGCAGAACGACCTGTCGGTGACCGCGTACCATTCCCGTGGTGTCGAGGCCGGCTCCATGCGCGGCTACGGCACCCTGCAGAGCATGGCTGCCACCGAGATGATGGTCGACGAGATCGCCGACCGCCTGGGTGTGGACGCCATCGAGCTGCGCCGCAAGAACGCGCTCAAGTCGGGCATGAAGAACACCCAGGGTGCGGTGCCTGCCGGTGCCCTGCGTCTGCACGAGATCCTCGACAAGGCCGCCGCGCACGACTGGTGGAAGAACCGCCAGGCGCGCAAGCAGGCCGAGGACGCCAAGGACCACGATAACTGGTATGGCGTGGGCTTTGCCATCACCCAGAAAGACTTCGGCACCGGCTCCGAGGCGCCGATGGCGGCGGTCGAGTTCAGCGCCGATGGCCGCATCAGCCTGCGCCATATCGGCACCGAGCTGGGCACTGGCATGTCCACTTCCCAGGCCCTGGTGGTCAGCGACTTCCTCGGCCGTGTCGCCGACGAGGTCATGACCGCCCAGACCGAATGGCCGGAGCTGGCGCTGACCACCAGCGGCAACCCCTACCTGATCAGCCAGGCCGAGCAGGACGCCGCACTGCGCAACCCGCGCTGGGTCGGCAAGCTGGCCTCGCCGTCGTCGGCGACCAACTCGGCGTTCTACTTCAGCCACGCCACCCGCGAAGCGGCCCGCGTGCTGTTCAACCACGGCCTGTGGCCGGCGGCCATGGCCCTGTGGAGCCAGGGCCCGTATGGCGGCCAGGCCAACCCGTTGGTGGTGCGCCGCGAGAACGCGGTGTGGGTCAACGGCGAGCTGACCGGTAATGGCCTGGCGCCGATCCCGTTCGCCACGCTGGCGAAGAAAGCCCACGAAATGGGCCTGGTCACCGGCGTCAGCGTGCACGGTTTCAACCGCTGGAGCTGGGCCGAGGCCGACTTCGTCATCGACGGCGTGCGCGAGCGCCTGCCGCTCGATGCCGTGGCGGTAAAGTACGGCGACGGCGCGGTGAACGCGAAGAAGGCGCAGATGAACAGCGCCGGCTTCCACCTGCTCGACCGGCAGAACGCCGAATACCCGGCCACCCAGCTGAACAACGCCATGGTCACCTACTACAGCCCGGTGGCGACCATCGTCGAGGTCAAGGTCAACAAGGGCAGCGGCGAGGTGACGGTGCTCAACCACCACAGCTGGGTCGAGTGCGGCCGGGTACTGGTGCCGGAGCTGGTCAAGGGCCAGCTCGAGGGTGGTATCGCCATGGGCATCGGCCATGCGCTGCTGGAGGAAATGCCGCTGTACGAGGGTGGCCCGGGCGAGGGCGACTGGAACTTCAACCGTTATCGCCTGCCGATGGCCAGGCATGTGGCGGTGTGGAAGCAGACCTCGGAGATCCTGCCGCCGTTGTCGCCGACCGACCCGTCCAAGGGCATCGCCGAAGTGGTGATGATCCCGGTGGTCGGCGCCATCGGCAATGCCGTGGCCCATGCCATCGGCAAGCGCGTGCGCGACCTGCCCATCACCCCCGCCCGAGTCAAGGAGGCCCTCAATGGCTGACCGCAAGCTGCAACTGACCCTCAACGGTCAACCTGTCGTCACCGAAGTGGTCCCCGATGACCTGGCGATGATCGACTACCTGCACGAATACCAGAACCTTACGGGCTCGCGTCTGGGCTGTGGCCAGGGTATCTGCCATGCCTGCGTGGTAATCGTCGACAACCCCGACGGCACCAGCGAAGAGGTGCGCACCTGCATCACCGGCGCGCATTACTTCGAGGGCAAGAAAGTCCGCACCATCGAGGGCCACGCCAAGCTCGACGAAGCCGGCAATCCGGGCGAGTTGAACCCGATCCAGCAGAAGTTCGTCGATCGCTTCGCCTTCCAATGCAGTTACTGCGCGCCGGGGTTTGTCAACGCCGCCACGGTGCTGGTGGAAAAAGCCCAGCGCAAGCCGCTGAAGCAGAGTGAGCTGGAGGGCGCCATCGAGGCCAGCCTCGGCCACCATGTGTGCCGCTGCACCGGCTACGTGCGCTACTACGAGGCAACCCGCGAAGTGCTGGGCGACCTCGGCCTGGTCAAGGAGGGCTGAGCATGACGCGCATTCTGAGCAGCCTGGCGCTGGCCATCGGCGCACTGGTCGCCTGCAACGCCCAGGCGGCGGACGAGGCCTTGATCAAGCGTGGCGAATACCTGGCCCGCGCCGCCGACTGCATGGCCTGCCACACCGCCGAAGGCGGCGCGCCCTATGCTGGCGGCCTGCCGATCCATTCGCCGTTCGGCACCATCTACGGCACCAACATCACCCCGGACAAGCAGTACGGTATCGGCAACTACAGCAGCGACGAGTTCTTCGCCGCCCTCACCGAGGGCAAGCGCAAGGACGGCGCCAACCTGTACCCGGCCATGCCGTACACCTCGTACCACCTGGTCAAACGGGAGGATTCCGACGCGATCCATGCCTACCTGATGAGCGTGGCGCCGATCAACCGTCCGGCCCCGCAAACCAGCCTGAGCTTCCCGTTCAACGTGCGCACCGGCCTGGTCGGCTGGAACCTGTTGTACGGCAAGAGCGTGCAGCTGGAGGAGGGCAAGGGCAACAGCGAGGCGTGGAAACGCGGCCAGTACATGGTCGAGGTGCTCGGCCACTGCGGCGAGTGCCACACCCCGCGCAACCCGATTGGCGCGCTGCAGCAGGACAAGCGCCTGACCGGCGGCCTGCTGTTGGGCTATCTGGCGCCTAGCCTGCTGGCCCAGGACCTGGCCGACCGTGGCTGGAACCATGCGGATCTGGCGACTTTCCTCAAGCACGGTGTCAGCGCCCAGGGCAGCATGTTCAACGAAATGTACCCGGTGGTGCACCACAGCACCCAGCATCTGCAGGACAGCGACCTGTCGGCCATGGCCACCTACCTGCTCGGCGACCAGCCGCCGGCGGCCAAGGTGGTGCAGACAGTCGCCCACGAGACCATGGGCGAGAGCGCCAAGCGTGGCCGCCAGCAGTACCTCAACGTCTGCGCCGGCTGCCATGGTGGCGAGGGCGAGGGCAAACCGCACATCGCCGTGGCCATGCGCGGCAACACCGTGCTGCGCCAGGCCGACTCGCGCAACCTGGTCAAGGCCATCGTCGATGGCATCCGCGAGCAGCAGTTCACCGGTTTCGAGCGGATGCAGCCGATGCCGGGCTTCGCCGACAAGCTCGACGACGGGCAACTGACCGACATGGTCAACTACCTGCGCGAAGCCTGGGGCGGCCTGCCGGGCGACCTGACCACCCAGCAGCTGGCCCAGCTGAAGGCGGACTGACCCGTGCAGCATCTCGACCTGCAGGTGGTGCGCCAGGCGGCGCAGTGGTCGCGTGACGGCTTGCGCGTGTGGCTGTGCACGGTGCTCTGCACCTATGGCTCGGCGCCTCGCGCGCCGGGCTCGCTGCTGGCGGTCAACGACCAGGGGCACTGGGTCGGCTCGCTGTCCGGCGGTTGCGTCGAGGAGGACTTCCTCGAACGCGTCGCCGCTGGCGAGTTCGCCGCGGCCGTCACCATGGTGCGCTATGGCGACGGCAGCGACACTCGCGGCAACATCCGCCTGCCCTGCGGTGGCATCCTCGATGTGCTGGTGGAGAACCTGCCGGGCGACTGCGCGACCCAGGCGCACCTGGGCGAGCTGGAGGCGGCCTTGCTGGGCCGCCGCCGGCTTGTGCGCGAGGTCGACCTGCGTACGGGTGAACGCCAGGTGCAGGACGACCACAGCCAGGGGCCACGGGTGGAGCAGGGCGGCGCATGCGTGCGCCTGCGCGTCGGCGCCGCCCAACGGCTGTTGCTGGCCGGCTACTCCAGTGTCGCGCACTTCTGCGCCGAGTTCGGCAAGGGCCTGGGTTTCGAGGTGGTGCTGTGCGACCCTCGCGACGAGGTGATGGACAATGTGGTGCTCGACGGGATAGAAATCCGTCGGGAACTGCCCTCGCTGTTCATCGCCAACGGTGGCTGCCACCGCGACACGGCGGTGGTGGCGCTCACCCACGACCCGAAGATCGACGACCTGGCCATGCTCGAAGCGGTACACACCGAAGCGTTCTACATTGGCGTGATGGGCTCGCGTGCCACCTCGCAAAAGCGCCGTGAACGCCTGCGCCGTATCGGCGGGCTCGGCGATGCCGAGATGGCGCGCATCCATGCCCCCATCGGTCTCAACCTGGGCAGCAAGACGCCGGCGGAGATCGCCCTGGCGGTGCTCGCCGATATCTTGCGCACCCGTAGCGGCATCGCCCGCGAGGCCTTGTGAGCATCGTCGCGCTGGTGTTGGCGGCCGGCCAGGGGTCGCGTTTCGGCGCGGACAAGCGCCGGGCCGTGCTGGGTGATGGTCGTAGTCTTTTGCAGCACAGTGTCGAGCACGCCCTGGAGGCGTTCGACGACGTGCGCGTGGTGCTGCGCGCTGGCGAGCGGGGCGAGGACCTGGGGTTGCCGGCGGACTGCCGGATCATCCATAGCCTCGATGCCGGGCTGGGCATGGGCCATAGCCTGGCGGCGGGCGCCGCCTCGCTGGATGACAGCGAGGCACAGGCGGTCGCCATCCTGTTGGGGGACATGCCATGGATCCTGACCGCGACCTTACGGCGGTTGGTCGAAACCGCTGGCCCTGCGGTCATCGTGGTGCCGCGTCATCAGGGGCAGAATGGGCATCCGGTGCTGTTCGGGCGCAACTACTGGCCTGAACTCGCACTGATGACCGGTGATGAGGGCGCGCGTTCGGTGCTGCAACGGCATCGGCAACAGTTGCGGTTGGTCGAGGTAGACGACGCAGGGGTATTGCGCGACGTCGATACGCCCGCCGCGCTCGGCTAGACTGCCCGGAGTTCATTCGCAGCCCTTTCGCGACACAAGGCCGTTCCAGGGACCGCGCGGTCTGATGTACCGATGCCACAGGCAGCTGTTGAGGGAAAACCCTCATTGCCGCTGATCCGGTGGCCTCCTAGCATGGATCCGGTCAACCCCCCAGGCACAGGAGCACAATCATGACCAACAGCAGCGACGACAAACGCCCGACCCCCGATCCGGCCGAGGACAACGCCTTTTTCCCCTCGCCGTATTCCCTCAGCCAGTTCACCTCGCCCAAGTCCGACCTCAGCGGCGCCGACTACCCCGACGCCTACAAGGGCGGACGCTGGAAAATCCTCTTGATCGGTGCCGACGAGCGCTACCTGCTCACCGACAACGGCACGCTGTTCTCCACCGGCAACCATCCCGTGGAAACCCTGCTACCCATGTATCACTTGGACAAGGCCGGCTTCGCCTTCGATGTCGCGACCTTGTCGGGCAACCCGGTCAAGTTCGAATACTGGGCCATGCCTCGCGAGGACCAGCAGGTGCTCGGCCTGTTCGAGCGCTACAAGCCCGCCTTCAAGCAGCCGCGCAAGCTCGCCGAGGTGATCGACAGTGCCCTGGGTGACGACTCGGACTACATCGGGGTGTTCATTCCCGGCGGTCACGGCGCGTTGATCGGCCTGCCGGAAAGCGAAGAAGTCGCCCAGGTGCTGAAATGGGCGGCGGACCACGACAAGTTCGTCATCACCCTGTGCCACGGTCCGGCGGCGCTGCTGGCCGGCGGCAAACTGTTCGATGGCTACAAGATCTGCGCCTTCCCCGATGAGCTGGACGCCAAGACCCCGGACATCGGCTACATGCCCGGCCACCTGACCTGGAAGTTCGGCGAGCGCCTGCAGGCCCAGGGCGTCGAGATCGTCAACGACGGCATCTCCGGCGCCGTCCACCAGGACCGCCGACTGCTCACCGGCGACAGCCCGCTGGCCGGCAACGCCTTGGGCAAGCTGGCTGCCGCGGCCTTGCTCAAGGCGACCAACGGCGGGTGAACGGCATGCCGTTCGACGAGGTGGTACAGGCGGTCCGGCAGATCGAGCAGGCCACCACCCTGGCGACGATCCAGACGGCCGTGCGCACGTTCGCCCGGCCGCTGGGCTATGACCGCTTCGTGCTGTTCAGCGCCAGCGCTGCGCGGGACGAGGTGGTCGAGCGCATCCACTGGGTGGAAGGGGACTGGTTCGGCGACGGCCAGGTGGTCGATGCCCGGACCTACGTGCGCCATTGTCCGGTGACCCGCCATCTGCTGGCAGCCCGTGAAGCGTTCTTCTGGAGCAAGCAGCCTGGCGACGAAGGTGAACGCTATCGGGTGGTTCGGTTGCCCGGCGGGCCGGGCATCCATGGCCTGCAGGTGCCAGTGTTCGGCCCGGCAGGCCTGGAGGGCGCGATGAGCCTGGGCGGTGTGCGCATCGACGCTTCGGCGCCGGCGCGCCTGGCCCTGACCCTGCTGGCCAACGCGGCGTTCCTAGGCGCCCGGCGGCTGCTGGAGGCACCGCCCGGCGAGGGTCAGCTGTCGGCGCGTGAGCGCCAGGTGCTGGCCTGGACCGCCGCCGGGCAACGCCAGGCCGATATCGCCGCCACCCTGGGCCTGTCGGTGCGCACCGTGGAAAACCACCTGCGCGCCGCTCGCCGGCGCCTAGGGGTGAGCACCACCGCCCAGGCGATCAGGATCGCCCTGGGCAGCGGCGCGCTCGACTGACTCAGCCGTTGTGCGCAACCTGCAACACCACCTTGCCGATATGCCGGCCGGACTCCATCAGGGCATGGGCCTGGCTGGCCGCTGCCAGCGGGAAGGTCGCGTGGATCAGCGGCTTGACCGCGCCGCTGCGCACATGGGGCCAGGCCTTGGCCTGCAGATCCTCGAGGATCGCCGCCTTGTCGTCAGCGCTGCGTGCACGCAACGTCGAGCCGATATGGGTCAGGCGCTTGGTCAGCAGGGGGAACAGGTCGACCTCGGTGGCCGGGCCCTTGACCACGCCGATCTGCACGATGCGCCCATCCATGGCCGCGGCCTTGAAATTGCGGGCCACATAGTCGCCGGCGATGATGTCGACGATCACGTCGACGCCCTTGCCGTCGGTGTGCAGCATGACCTGTTCGACAAAATCCTCGCGGGTGTAGTCGATGGCCACGTCGGCGCCCAGCTTGAGGCTGGCGGCCTGTTGCCCTGCGCCGTTGACCGTGGTGAAGATCTTCGCCGCGCCCAGGGCGCGGGCCAACTGTGTGGCGGTGGTGCCGATGCCGGACGCGCCGCCGTGGATCAGCACGCTTTCACCGGCTTTGAAGCCGCCGCGCTGGAACAGGTTGACCCAGACGGTCATGAAGGTTTCCGGCAAGGCCGCGCCCTCGACCATCGACAGGTTGTCCGGCAGGTGCGCGGTGGTGCGCTCGTCGGCCACGGCGTACTCGGCATAGCCGCCGCCCTGGACCAGGGCGATCACCGCGTCGCCCACGGCAAAATGGCGGACCTGTTCGCCGAGGGCCACGACCCTGCCGGCGATCTCCAGCCCCGGAATGTCCGGCGCGCCGGCGGGCGGATCGTAAAGACCCTTGCGCTGCAGCAGGTCGGGGCCGTTGACGCCGGCGGCATGGACCTGGATCAGCACCTCGCGGGGGCCTGGTCGAGGCGTGGCGTGGGTGGCGGCCTGGAGGACCTCGGGGCCTCCAGGCCGGGTGATGTCGATGGCGGTCATGTGAGTGGGGATGTGACGCATGAAGACCTCTGTCATTCTGAGGAAAGGCCGCTTTGGCCCGGTGCGTAACAGGGTATGAAACCCGCGTCGTGCGGTCGCGCGGCGATTTTGCGACGCACCTTTGCAGATTTTCTTCAGGCGCCGCGATGCCTGCGGGCCGACAAGTAATGGAGTGAGCCAATGAACTGGGATGACGCCCGCATGCTGCTGGCCTTGAGCCGCGAACTGACCCTGCGCCGCGCCGCCCGGGTACTGCGCGTCGACCAGGCCACCGTGGGTCGGCGGGTGGCGGCGCTGGAGGCGGACCTTGGCGCGACCCTGTTCCTGCGCACCCCCGCCGGCTACCAGCTCACCGCCACCGGCGAAGTGGCCGTGGAAATGGCGCAGAAGATGGAGCAGGCCGCCCTGGAACTGGCCCGCCGCACCCGGGGCAGCGACAACGAACAGGCCGGCGAGGTGCGCATTGCCACCACCGACTCCCTGGCCCTGGAATTCGTCATCCCGGCATTGCGCCGCTTGCACGAGGAACACCCCGAGGTGCGCATCGTGCTCAGTGGCAGCTCGGAGATCGTCAACCTGTCGCAACGCGAAACCGATATCGCCATCCGCAACCAGCGCCCGGACAACCCCGACCTGGTGCTGCGCAAGCTGGCCAGCTGGCAGATGGGCCTGTTCGCCTCGGCGGACTACCTGGCGCGTCGCGGCGTGCCGCAGGAGGGCAGTTTCGCCGGCCACGACCTGGTGGTGTACGAGCCGTACTGGCGTGACCGCGGCGCACCGACCCTGGTGGACGTGCCCATGGGCGAGGGCCGGGTGGTGATGGCGGCCAATGCCAGCATGATGCTGCGCCGGGGCATCGCCGAGGGCTTGGGCCTGGGCGAGATTCCCGTGGCGCTCGGGCAGCGTGACGGCCTGCGACGGGTCTGGCCGCAGCGTACGCGCAGCCAGCCTTACGAGGTGTGGATGGTCACTCACCAGGACCTGCGCCACACGGCCAGGGTGAGGGCGGTGATCGATCACCTGGTGCGGGCGTTTGCCCCACCTCAGTAACAATCGGTTACAGTCGCTGTGAGCGACCACACGCCCCCTGTAGGCGCGGACTCATCGGCGATGCGCCGCCCGGTGGCGCCTTTTCCTGATCCTGGCACTCTAAAAACGACCTGCGAAGAACAACATGAAATCAGTGCGCACCGTCCTCTCGGAAAACTTCTTCCGCCGTTTCAGGACCACCTTCGCCCCGCACCTGGAAGCCCTCGGCATCGACCTGCCGCTGCTGGAACGCGCCGATATCGAAATCCCTGGCGACCAGTATGTCGCCCTGTGGGAAGCGGCCGGCACCTGCAATCCGGCCGTCGGCCTGACCCTGGGCAGCCAGACCGAGGCCGACGATATCGGTGCCCTGGGCCACGCCTTGCATTGCGCGCCCAGCGTGGAAAAGGCGCTGATGACCCTGCACACCTATATCGTGGTGTTCGCCCAGGAGTCGTCCATCGACTACAGCTGCGAGGGCCGCCAGCTGCGCATCACCTACCAGGTCACCGACAGCACCGTGGTCAACCGCCGCCAGGACGCCGAGTTCGCCATCGCCACGATCCTGCGCCAGTTGCAACTGATCACCGCCAGCCCGGTACGGCCGCTGCGGGTGGACTTCGAGCACTCGCGCCCGGCGGACGTGTCGATGCACAAGCAGTTGTTCATGTGCCCGTTGTTCTTCAGCCAGCCGACCAACCGCATCACGCTGCCCGCCGAGGTCCTGCAACTGCCGGTGGCGCGAGGCAATGAGCGCCTGTTCATGGCCCTGGAGCCGTACCTGCAGCAGGCGCGTGAGCAGCGCAGCATCAGCGACGAATTGCTGCCCCAGGTCACCCGCATGATCGCGCTGGGCATGGCCAGTGGCGTGCCGTCACTGGATGAGGTCAGCGAGTGCATGGGGCTGAGCCGGCGTACCCTGCAACGTCGGCTCAAGGACCAGGGCATCGAGTTCTCTGTGCTGGTGGAGGAGGTGCGCCGTGACCTGGCGCTGGGCTACCTGAATCATTCCGACTACTCGATGACGCAGATTTCTCTGCTGCTCGGCTATGCCGAATCCGGCTCTTTCACCCGGGCGTTCCGGCGCTGGACCGGGCAATCGCCGCAGCAGTTCCGCCAGGCCGGGCGCGGGCCTGGCACGGGGTGCTGAAAATCTGGCGTCCGTGGTCAATCACGTTGCCGCGCCACCCGATAGGCTCGGAGGGACCGCATGTCTGTGTGCGAAACCCGAGAGTCCAGCATGAACGACAACAACAACGACGCTGTGCATGAACATCGCTCCTTCTGGCAACACGACTACGGCGCCTACGCGCCCAATACGCGCCTGACCGAAGACCTCAAGGTCGATGTGGCGGTGATTGGTGGAGGTTTTACCGGGCTCAACACTGCCTGGCAGTTCAAGCGCGACAACCCCGGTGCCCGGGTGGTGGTGCTGGAGGCGGCCTTGATCGGCTTCGGCGCCAGCGGGCGCAATGCCGGTTTCAGCACCAAGCTGTTCGGGCTGGAGCCGGAACTGGTGGTGCTGCGCTGGGGACGGCAGAAGATGATCGACGCCCACCACTACCTCGAAAAGGCCGTGGCCTATACCCGTGAGGTGATCGACAGCCACGGCATCGATTCTGATTACCGCCATGCCGGGCTGGTGCGGGTCAGCTATTCGCCGCAGCAGGTAGCGCGCCTGGGCAAGACCCTGGAGCTGTACGACTCGCTGGGACTGGCGGCGGACATGCGCTGGCAGGACAGCGACGCGCTGCGTCAGCAGTACGCTTCGCCTCGGTTGTTGGGCGGCATTCGCGAAGCCGAGACCGGCTACCTCGACCCTTGCAAGCACGTGCGCGGGCTCAAGGGCCTGGCAGCTTGCGCAGGGGTGCGTATCCATGAGGCGACACCGGTGCTCGATATCGACAACCGCGGCGTCGGTATCGTGTTACGCACGCCCGTGGCCAAGGTGACCGCCGACAAGCTGGTGATCGCCACCAATGCCTACTCACGGCAGGTACCCGGTTCTCGTGTGCTGGAGCGCCGCCAGTTCCCGCTGTGGACTTACCAGGTGGTCACCGAGCCGTTGGGCGACGCGCTATGGCAGCGTCTGGGCTGGCAGGGCAGGGAGGCCTTCGGCGACAACCGGCAGATGCTGCACTATTTTCGCCCGACCGCGGACGGGCGCATCGTCATGGGCGGTGGTGATGTGCGGGCCTACACCGGCAGCGCCATGCACGAACAGCCCTCGCCGGCCACCTGGGCCCATTGCGAGACACACCTCAAGTGGATCTACCCGCAGTTACGCGACGTACGCATCGCCTATCGCTGGGGCGGGCCGGTGTCGGTCAACGCCGACATGGTCCCTGAGATCAGCTTTGTCGGCGATGAACGCATGATTTATGCCGGGGGGTGCTTCGGCCACGGCGTGGCGCTGAGCCACCTGAACGGGCGCACCATCGCCGACCTGCTGCAGGGGCGACGCAGCGAGCTGAGCGACTTCTGGATCGTCAACCGAAAGGCCATCCCGATGCCGGGCAACACCCTGTCGTGCTGGGCCGGGCGCACGGCGCGCCAGGCGCTGCGAGCCTGGGACTGGTGGGAGGAGCGCGGGCTCAAGGCCTGACACGCAGAGGGTACTTGCCTGCTGGCACCGGATGACAAACACCCTGGCGCATGCGGCCAAGCCGCTGGCCACCGCCATTGAATACTGTCTGTCACGCAGAGCCGGAAACGCATGTTGGGCCGTCTTTTGGCGGCCCCTTTTTCCGCGCCCTTGCCCGTTACGAACTGCCTTTCGATAACCACAACAATCCCGCAAGGAAAAGTTCATGAAACCACGCCCCCTGTCCCTGTTGGGCGGCGCGCTGTTGGCGCTGCTCGGAACCACCACTTCGCTCACGGCCCTTGCCGACCTTACCCCTACGGGGGCCGAAAGGGCCGGCAATGCCGATGGCAGCATTCCCGCATGGACCGGCGGCCTGACCGAGGCGCCGGCCGGCTGGTCGCCGGGCCATGGCGACCCCTATGCCGGCGACAAGCGCCTGTACTCGATCGATGCCAGCAATGTGGCCCAGTACCAGGGGCAGTTGCCGGAAGGCCAGGTGGCGTTGATCAAGGCCTACCCGGGCTATCGCCTGGACGTGTACCCCACCCATCGCAGCTGCGCCATCCCCGCCGAGGTGGCCAAGCGTACCCAGGACTTTGCCGGCCAAGCCCGCATCGGCGCTGATGGCTGGCGCCTGGAGCAGGCCGCCGGGGCCGCGGTGCCGTTCCCGCAACCGAAAAGCGGCATCGAGGTGCTGTGGAACTACAAGCTGCGCTACATGGCCAAGGGCCGCAAAGCGCAGATCTCGTTCCTGCGCCGCGAGGCGGCCGGCGGGCTCACCGAGGTGCGGCAGTGGGCCAGCGAGTACTACCCCTACAACGACCCGGCGGTCAAAACGCCCGAGGACACCGGCGATATCGAAGCCAAGCTGCTCTACGACATCCAGTCGCCGTCCTCGCGCGCCGGCGAGATGTACCTGGTACACGCGCGCCTGGACCAGCCGCAGAACGCCTGGATCTACTTCCCCGGGCAACGCCGCGTGCGCCAGGCGCCGACCTTCGCCTACGACAATCCGATCGCCGGCTCCGACAACCTGTACTTCGTCGACCAGATCAACATGTTCACCGGCGCCCTGGACCGCTACGACTTCAAGCTGCTGGGCAAGCGCGAAGTGGTGGTGCCGTACAACTCCTACCGTCTGGTGGACAAGGCCAATACCTACGACAAGCTGATCGGCGAGCAGTACCTGGACCGTGACGCGCAGCGCTACGAAAAGCATCGGGTGTGGGTGGTGGAGGCCACGGTCAAGGCCGACAAGCGCCATTCGTTCGCCAAGCGCGTGTTCTATTTCGACGAGGACAGCTGGAGCCTGCTGCACGTGGACATGTACGACGCCAGGGGCAACCTGTGGCGGGTGCAGGAGGGCAGCCTGTGGGCCGCCCCCGAGATCCAGGCCTGCACCAGCTTCGAGTACGTCAGCTACGACCTGATCGCCCGGCGTTATATCGCCGACGGCTTCACCCAGCAGGGCGCGGCCCTGGACCTCACCGCCGGCCTGCAGGGCCGGGTCAGTGACAAGTTGTTCAACGCGGGCGAACTGCGCCGTCGCGGCGAGCGCTGAGCCTCGGGAGACCACAGCATGAACAGACTCCCTTCGCGGGCATGGGCGAAGGCCGCACCGTGCCCGGCGCTGGCCCTGGCTGCCCTCGGGCTGCTCGGCGCGCAACCTTGCCAGGCCGTGACATTCGGTAGCGAGCACGGGATCTCGGGCAGCGTCGACTCGACCCTGTCCTACGGTTTCGCCAGCCGCCTGCAATCGCCCGACTGCCATTTGCTGGGCAATGACAATGGCGGTTGCAACACCGCCACCCATAACGAGCTGGGCCGTTATTACAACCTGGAGCGCGGCAATGGCTACGCCAACGCCGACATCAACTACAGCAACGCCGACGACGGCAACCTCAACTACCACAAACACGACGTGTTCTCCCAGGTGCTCAAGGGTACCCATGAACTGAGCCTGCGTTTCGGCGAGGGCTGGAGTGCCCTGGGGCGGGTGGCCTGGGCGCGGGACTTCAAAATGGACGACACCCGTCGCACCGACCTGGAGGGGCCGGCCAGGCGCGACGCGACCCAGCGCTTCGACCTGCTCGACCTGTGGCTGGCGAAAAGCTTCGACCTCGGCGATATGCCGGCCAAGGTCAAGGTCGGCAACCAGGTGATCAGCTGGGGCGCGGAGCTGTTCGTCAGCGGCGGCATCAACCAGATCAACGCCCTGAGCCTGCCCAAGTACCACACCCCGGGCACGCAGTTGAAGGAAGTGTTCATCCCCGCGCCGATGGCCTCGTTCAGCCTGGGACTGACTGACGCCCTGAACCTGGAGGGCTACTACCAGTTCAAGTGGAACGGCTATGACGTCGACCCGGTGGGCACCTATTTCTCCAGCGCCGACATCGCGGGCGAAGGGCGTCGGGCGATCTACTACCCGACGGGTTTCGTCGAAGGCCTGCAACCCGGCACCTGCGCCGGAAGCCCGACCGGCCGCTGCGGCGACCCGCTGACCAGCGGCCTGAGCCACGAGCAACTGGTGGCCAGCGGCCTGGCTGTACCCTATGGCGGCGAACGCAAGCCCGGTAACGGCGGCCAGTACGGCTTGGCCCTGCGCTGGATGGCGGAGTCGATCAACACCGAGTTCGGCCTGTTCTACCAGCGCTACCACGACAAACTGCCGTTCATCGGCTACACGGCGCGCAGCAACCCGGACGCCTTGGTGGTAGACGATTACTTCATCAACTACGGCGAGGACAAGGACCTGTTCGGCGTGTCGATGAGCACCCTGGTGGGGCCGGTGGCCGTGGCCGGCGAGCTGTCGTTCCGGCCCCACGACAGTGTGGCGATCGACCCGACGGTAGCCTTCGGGCAGGGCCTGACCGGCAGCTACAATCGCTACAGCGTGTTCGACACCGGGGTGAGCAAGGGCTTCGTCGAGCAACGCAAGTGGCAGGCTGACGTCAACGCCACCTATACCTTCTCGGGCAACGACCCGCTGGGCTTCATCCCCAACGCCCTGGGCGCCTCGGACGGCTTCCTGCTGGCGGAGGTGGCGGTCACCCGCTATCCGGGGTTGGACACCTCGGGCCGGGTGCCTTACGTGCTTCCCGACTATTCGCTGCCGGACCGTACCTCGTGGGGCTACGTCACCGAGTTCGGGCTCAACTACCCGAACCTGTTCGGCAGCGGCGTCACCGTCACCCCGCAACTGGACTTCAGCCATGACGTCAAGGGCACCACGCCCAACGCCATGCCCTTCGTCGAGGGGCGCAGGTCGCTGACCGCCTCCTTGCTGTTCAACCACCGCGACCGCTGGAAAGGCGGCCTGCAGTGGGTGCGCTACTGGGGCGGTGGCGACAACAACCTGATGGCCGACCGCGACTTCGTCAGCGGCAACATCTCCTACTCCTTCTGATCCGGCCGCCACGCGCTTGCGAGCGCGTGGTGGGGAGGCTATTCATGCTGGCTAATCTGGTCTCGGCGCTCGAGCGCCTGGTCTTTCGCCACCGCCTGGCGACCCTCGGCCTGCTGGCCGTGGTCACCCTGGTGATGGGCCTGTTTGCCGCGCGTCTGGAGATGACGGCGGGCTTCGACAAACAGCTGCCGCAGCAGCACCCCTATATCAAGACGTTCAACCATTACCGCGACGTGCTGTTCGGCGCCAACCGTGTCATCGTGGTGCTGCGTGCGCGCCATGGCGATATCTGGAACACGGCGGCGCTGACACGCTTGCACGACCTGACCCAGACGCTGTTCTTCCTGCCGGGCATCGACCGGCGCAGCGTCACTTCGCTGTGGACGCCGAACACCCGCGCGGTGCAGATCACCGAGGAGGGCATGAAGGCCGAGGACGTGGTCGGCGGTGATGTCACCGTCGGCAACCTCGATGCCCGGGCCATTGCCGCCATTCGTGAGCGCACCCTGGCCGGCGGCTTCGTCGGCACCCTGGTGGCCAATGACCAGCGTGGGGCCATGGTGGTGGCGGAGCTGGCCGACCCGGACCCGGTGACGGGCAAACGTCTCGATTACCTGGCCTTCAGTCGTCAGTTGGAGGAGCAGGTACGGGCGCGATACGCCGACGCCGACTTCGACGTGCAGATCATCGGCTTCGCCAAGCAGATGGGTGATATCGGCGCCGGCGCCCGCAGCGTGGTCGAGTTCTTCGCCCTGGCTTTTGTGCTCACGGCATTGGCGGTCTACTGGTACATCCGCTCCTGGCGCCTGACGGCGCTGGCGCTGGTGTGTTCGCTGGTGTCGGTGGTGTGGCAGTTCGGCACCCTGACGCTGTTGGGCTTCGGCCTCGATCCGCTGGCGATCCTGGTGCCGTTCCTGGTGTTTGCCATCGGCGTGTCCCACGGCGTACAGCAGGTCAATTTCATCGCCAAGGAGGTCTGTGCCGGTGCCGATGGCATGACCGCCGCCAGGCGCAGTTTCGTCGGCCTGATGATTCCCGGCACCCTGGCCCTGATCACCGCCTTCGTCGGCTTTGCGACGTTGGTGCTGGTGCCGATCCCGATGATTCGCGAACTGGCCATTACCGCGTCGGTAGGGGTGGCCTACAAGATCGTCACCAACCTGGTGATGCTGCCGGTACTGGCCAGCTACTGCCGTTTCGACGGACGCTACGTGGCCAAGGTCGAGCGCCTGCGTGCGCGCCGCGAAGGATTGATGACCGGCCTTGGGCGCATCGCCGAGCCGCGGAACGCGCTGCGGGTGACCATGCTGGGCGTTGGCCTGATGGCACTGGCGGTGTGGCAGAGCCAGGGCCGGCACATTGGCCATGTGCTGCCGGGGGCGCCCGAACTGCACGCCGACTCGCGCTACAACCAGGATGTGGAGCAGGTGGTCAGCCATTTCGCCCTGGGCCTGGACCTGTTCACCGTGGCCGTGCAGACCCCGGCGGGCGGTTGCTACCGGCATGAGGTGATGGCCTATGTCGACCGCCTGACCTGGTATCTGGGCACCTTGCCCGGCGTGCTGTCGGCGCAGGCGCTGCCGGCCATGGCCAAGCTGGCGGCCTCGGGGGTCAACGAAGGCAACCCGAAATGGGCGGCACTGCCGGTCGACGAGCTGTCTCTGGGCGAAACCGTGCGCCAGGTGCCCGAAGCGCTGCGCCTGTTCGATGCCGACTGCACCGTGCTGCCGGTCAACCTGTACCTGGCCGACCACAAGGCCAGCACCCTCAAGCAGATAACCGCGGCCGTCGAGCAGTACCGCGAGCGCCATGTGCTGCCTGGGGTGAGCGTGCGCCTGGCCAGCGGCAACGCCGGGGTGCAGGCCGCCACCAACGCGGTGGTGGAGGGCTCGGAGCTGCCGATGATGCTCTACGTGTACCTGACCATCGTGCTGCTGGTGGGGCTGGTGTACCGCGACTGGCGGGCGATGCTCGCCTGCTGCCTGCCGCTGACCCTGGCGACCTTCCTCGGCTACTGGTTCATGAAGGCCCTCGACATCGGCCTGACCGTGGCCACCTTGCCGGTGATGGTGCTGGCCGTGGGCGTCGGGGTGGATTACGCCTTCTACATCTACAACCGCCTGCAACTGCACCTGGCAGCAGGAAGCGACATCGTCGCCGCCTTCCAGCAGGCCTTGCGCGAAGTGGGCGTGGCCACGGTGTTCACCGCGCTGACGCTGTCGGTTGGGGTGGCCACCTGGTCGTTCTCGGCGTTGAAGTTCCAGGCCGACATGGGCCTGCTGCTGACCTTCATGTTCATGGCCAACATGCTCATGGCGGTGACCTTGCTGCCGGCGCTGGCCGTGGTCCTGGAAAGACTGGTTCCGCGACGGGGGCCGGTCCGCGCGCCCCTGATCGCCCATTGAGAAGGGCTGAAGGATGAGGACTGTTCAGGTGTTGCCCTGGTTGCTGGGGGTGATATGGGCAGGGCAGGTCGCTGCGGCGCCGGCCATTGCCCTGAGCGATGTACGCCACGCGCCCCTGGTGGCGGTGGCGCGGGCCGGGGAAGGGCTGGTCGCGGTGGGCGACCACGGCGTGGTGGCGTTGTCCGCCGATGGCCAGCAATGGCGCCAGGCGCGCAGCGTGCCGGTGGATGGTTTGCTGACCGCCGTGAGCTTCGTCGATGAGCGACAAGGCTGGGCGGTGGGGCATGGTGGGGTGCTGCTGCACAGCCTCGACGGCGGTCAGCACTGGACCCTGCAACAGCGCCTGGAGGGCAAACCCGTGCTGCTGTCGGTGCTGTTCACCGACGCCCACCACGGCATGCTTGTCGGTGCCTACGGTTATGCGGCGCGCACGGTCGATGGCGGCGTCAGCTGGCTGCCGATGCAAATCGGCGAGGAGGGCGACGACTTCCACCTCAATCAGGTGTTCCAGGCCGCTGACGGCAGTCTGTTCATCGTCGGCGAGGCCGGCCACGGCTACCGCTCCTCTGACCAGGGCGCGTCCTGGCAGGCGCTGGACACCGGTGTCAGTGGCTCGCTGTGGACCGGCACCGGCCTGCGCGATGGTCGCGTGCTGCTGGCGGGGATGAGTGGGCGGGTGCTGCTGGGCGACAGCCAGGGGCGCCACTGGCGCCTGCTCGACAGTGGCAGCCGCGAGGCGATCAGCGCCGTGACGCAACTGGATGACGGGCGGATGGCGCTGGTGGGTAATTCGGGCCTGGTGGCGATCTCCGACTCGCAGGTGGCGCATTTTACCAGCGCACAACGTGAAGACCGCTCGAACCTGGCCGCCCTGGCTGCGCAATCCGGTCACCTGCTGCTGTTCGGCGCCACTGGCGTGATCGATGGCGTGGCACCGGATGCCAAGGCAGCTGTCACCGCGCGCCAAGCCTCTGAAAATGCCCCTCGATAGACTCAAGCCCAGGCCAATCGCCTGTTGCGGAGCCCCTATGTTCAAGCGTTCCTTGCGTCATCTGCTGTGTGGTCTGTCGTTGTTCGCCGGCACCGCCTCGGCACTGGCCGAATTCGTGCCGGAGCAGGCCCGTGTCGAAGTGCTGGGCGATCATCGCGAGCAGCACTGGTTCTGGATCTGGGGCAGCAATGCGCCCAACATGGTCGATGGCCGCGCCTACCTGTTCGACGACCAGGGCCGCAACCTCGGCCAGCTGAGCACCGGCATCTGGTCCAACGGCCTGCAGCTGGCGCACAGCCGCGACGAGCTGTATGCCACCGAGATCTACTTCAGCCGTGGCGTGCGCGGCCAGCGCAGCGATGTGGTCACGGTGTACGACGCCAGGACCCTCAGCCCCAAGCGTGAGATCGCGATCCCGGCCAAGCGCATGACCGCGCTGATCTCCACGGGCCTCAGCGTGCTTTCCGATGACGAGCGCTTCCTGCTGGTGCTCAATTTCACCCCGGCGCAGTCGATCTCGGTGGTCGATCTGGAAAACAGCCGCTTCGTCACCGAGGTGCCGATCCCCGGCTGCGCCTCTATCTACCCGGCCGGCCCTCGCGATTTCTACGCCATCTGCGGCAATGGCGGGTTCTTCCACCTGCGCTTGGATGATCAGGGGCAGGTGGCGCTGCAAGAGCGCACCGCGCCAGCGTTCGATCCATTGCAGGACCTGCTGCTGACCACGGGCGTGCGCGATGGCGGCACGTGGTACTTCGTCTCCCAGCACAACCGCGCCTATGCCCTGGACATGAGCGCCGAGGGTGTGCGCACGCGCAAGCAGTGGTCGTTGCTCAGTGACCAGGAGCGCGCCGATGGCTGGGGCATTGCCGGCAACCATGGTGTGGCCTTGCATCGGCAGAGCGGGCGGCTGTTCGTATTGATGCACAAGGACAAACCGGAGAACTACCAGAAGCCCGGCACCGAGGTGTGGGTGTTCGATGTGGCCACGCAGCAGCGTGTGGCGCGCCTGTCGCTCAAGGAGCAGAGCACCGCCATCGGCGTCAGCCAGGGCGCGCAACCACGGCTGTACAGCCTGGACTGGGTGGTGCCGATGCCGAGCCTGTTCACCCTGTGGGTCTACCTGACAGAAGGCGAGGCCGGACTGACCCCGTTGCTGCGTCAGGGTGTGAACCTGTACGACGCTGACAGCGGCGAGCACCTGCGCAGTGTCGGTGACATCCCCCTGGGTTTCCTCAATGTGGTGATGCCATGGTGAGCGTCGAACTGCTGCATGACCCCTTGGTGCATGTCGCCAGCGTCGGCGGGCTGGCCCTGCTGCTCGGCGCCGCCGCGCTGCACAAGCTGCACGATCCCCGGGCGTTTGCCGAGGTGCTGCAACGCTATGCGCGCGTGTTGGGCCGCTGGTGCGCGGCGCCGGTGTGGGCGCACCTGTTGCCGGTGCTGGACGTGTTGGCCGCCGCCGGCTTGTTGCTGAGCCTGTGGTGGCCGTTGGCGACGCTGCCCGCTGTGGTGATGCTGGTGCTGTATGCCGGCGTGCTGGCGGCGGCCGTGGGAGAGGGTGCATCCCTGGAAGACTGCGGCTGCCACTTCGGCGGCCGTCGCCAGCCGCCGTCCCGGGCGCTGGTCTGGCGCAACCTGCTGCTGGCGCTGGTCGCCGGCAATCTCTTGGTACCGATGAACGAACGCGCGCTGAGCTGGCTCGACGGCTGCACCCTGGTGTTCGCCTTCGTCTGTGTCGCCGCCCTGTACCTGCTGGCCAACCAGCTGATCTCCAACCGTGCACTTGTGAGGCAACGGCCATGACCTATGCACTGATCATTTCCAGCCTGTTGTCCTGGGCGATCATCCTGATGCTGATCCTTGCCGTGTGGGCGCTGGCGCGCCAGGTCGGGCTGCTGCATGAGCGCATCCAGCCGGTGGGGGCGCTGTCCCTGGGCAAGGCGATAAAGGCCGGTGACACGGCGCCCGTGTTCACCCTGCCGAGCCTGACCGGGGGCTCGGTCAACCTGGGCGGCGCAAGCGGGCAGGGCACTTTGTTGTTCTTCCTGTCCGAGACGTGCCCGGTGTGCAAGACGCTGCTGCCGGTGCTCGATGCGTTGCGCCGCCAGGAACGCCTGAGGGTCGTGCTGGCCAGCGATGGCGAAGCGGATGAGCACCTGGCCTTCATCGCCGCCCACAGCTTGCAGGCGTTCCCCTACCTGCTGTCGCGGGAAGTGGGCCTGGCCTACCAGATCAGCAAGTTGCCCTACGCTGTCCTGATCGATGAGCACGGCCGCGTCGCCAGCCATGGCCTGATCAACACCCGCGAGCACCTGGAAAGCCTGCTGGAAGCGCGGCGCCTGGGGCATGCCACCGTCCAGGCGTACAACGCCGCGCAACAGGGGATGCAGCCATGACGATCCGTTGGTTCGACGAGGCCACCCAACTGCTGACCCGCCGTGTCGCCCGCGGCACTTCGCGCCGCGGCTTTCTTGGCGGCCTGGGCACCTTGCTGGTCGGCACCGGGGCGACCACCCTGCTGCCGGTGTTTCGCGGCGGCGCCTTTGCCCAGTCCAGCGCTGGTCTGCAGGAGTCGGGTGATCCGAACAGTTGCGAGTACTGGCGTCACTGCGCCATCGACGGTTTCCTTTGCGGCTGCTGCGGCGGCACGTCCAGCAGTTGCCCTCCGGGCACCGTGCGCTCGGACATCACCTGGATCGGCACCTGCCGCAACCCCACCGACGGCAAGAACTACGTCATCTCGTACAACGACTGCTGCGGCAAGAGCAACTGCGGCCGTTGCGTGTGCCAGCGTGACCAGGGCGACACGCCGCTGTACCGCCCGCAGAGCTCCAACGACCTCAACTGGTGCTCCGGCAGCCAGGCGGACATGCCGTACCACTGCTCGCTGTCGGTGGTGATCGGGGTCAAGGAGTAGGGCATGGCCGTGCGCCGGATAGGGCTGCTGACGCTGGCGGTGCTGTTGCTCGCCGGCAATGCCCGGGCCACCGAGCCCCGTCAGTTCGACTACATGCTCAACTGCCAGGGCTGCCACCTGCCCGACGGCAGCGGCAACCCGGCGCGCAACGTGCCGGCGTTTCCCGGGCAACTAGGCAAGTTCCTCGGGGTGCCGGGGGGGCGCGAGTACCTGGTGCAGGTGCCGGGTTCGGCTTTGTCGGGGTTGTCGGACGAAGCCCTGGCCGGCGTCCTCAACTGGATGCTGGCGCGTTTCGACGCCCGTCATCTGCCCGCTGATTTCAACCCCTACACCGGTGCCGAGGTGCGGCAGTGGCGCGGGGCGGTGCCGGCCGACGTCGAGACCACGCGCAATCGCCTGCTGCAACGCATCGCTGAACAAGAACAACGATCAGGGAACCCCGACCGATGAAACAAAGCCTTTACGCTGGCCTGCTGGCCATGACCGCGGCCTTCGCCGCCCACGCCGAAGCGCCACCGACCCAGGCCACCACCTGTGTGGCCTGTCACGGTGCCCAGGGCCAGGGCAACCCCGCCCTGGGCGCGCCGCGGCTGGCCGGGCAGCAGGCCGAATACCTGCTCACCCAGCTGCGCGACTTCAAGGCAGGCCGCCGTGGCTATGCCGCCGCAGACACCCATGGCGCACAGATGCGCGCCATCGCCACGACCATAGGCGATGGCGACCAGGAACCGCTGGCGCGCTACTTCGCAGGGCTTGGCGGTACTTCCAGCACTGTGCCAGCTGCGTCCGCTAGTCAGGGGCAAGCGCTTTACCAGGGTACCTGCGGCGCTTGTCACGGCCCTCAGGCAGAGGGCTTCGCGCACTTGAAAACGCCCAATCTGCGCGTGCTTGACCGGGTCTATCTGGAGCGTCAGCTGACGGCGTTCAGCGATGGGACCAGAGGGGGCGAGCAGCATGGCAGCGAGCTGGCGATCTGGATGCGCGGCATTGCCTTGCAACTGCATGACGATGATCAGCGGCGGGTATTGCTCGACTACATCGCCAGCCCTTGAATCGGGGCTGCTGCGCAGCTCATTCACGGCATAAGGCCGCTACTACAGGAATCGTGAAGGCCCACTGTCCCTCTCCAACGGAAATACCTCCTACCATGCCATCACCCAAGTTTCTCAAGGGCTTTCGCCACGAACTGGCCAACCGCGCCTTCGCCCTGGCGGCGGTCCGGCGCATGGCTTCGCGCTTACAAGGCCAGCCGTCCTATCCATTCTGGAAGACCTACGCCGACCTCGAACGCTTCAATCAACCGCGTTACCAGGCCGCCGCCGACCGCTGGGGGCTGGATACCACGCCCGGCGTACTGACACGGCTCAAGGCCTGGCTGCTGTCCTCGGTCCCGCGGCCCCTGCAAGGCCTGATGCTGCGCATCGTCCACCACGAGACCTTGAAGTACATGGCCTGGCTGCAGGGCCTGCGCCAGATTGGCCCCGCTGATGCGCAGCGTTTCCTCGACTACATGATCGAGCAGGAGCAACTGCAGCTGGACATGATGCGCATGGCGCTCAATGGGCGCTACCGCGATGTGGTACGCCAGGCCGACACCTTCTTCCTCAAATACAACGGTGTGCGGCTGCTGGCCGAACACCCCTTGCCACCTGCCACCGCGGAGCTGCCATGAACGTCCTGATCGTCCATGCCCACAACGAACCCCAGTCCTTCAACAGTGCCATGGCCCGCCTGGCCGTGGAGGTTCTCGAGGGCCAGGGCCACAGCGTTCAGCTGTCGGATCTCTATGCCATGGACTTCAACCCGGTCGCCAGCGCCGATGACTTCCGTCAGCGCGCCAATGCCGACTACCTGGTCTATGCCCTGGAGCAGCGCCATGCGGTCAACAACGGCACCCTGGCCGCGGACATCGCCGCGGAGCTGGACAAGATCCGCTGGGCCGACCTGATCATCCTCAACTTCCCCATCTACTGGTTCAGCATGCCGGCCATCCTCAAGGGCTGGATCGACCGGGTGTTCGTCTCAGGCTACTGCTATGGCGGCACGCGCATCTACGACCGTGGCGGGCTCAAGGGCAAGCGGGCGATGCTCAGCTTCTCACTGGGTGGGCAGAGCCACATGTTCGGGCCGGATGCGGTGCATGGCGAACTTGACGCGATGCTGCGTCCGATCCAGCGCGGGGTGCTGGGCTATGTCGGGTTGTCGGTGTTGCCGCCGTTCGTGGCGTTCCATGTGCCCTACATCAGCAAGCAGGCGCGCCAGCAGTACCTGGCGCAGTACCGCGAGCATCTGCTGACGCTCGATGAGCGGGCGCCGCTGGTGTTCCCGTCGCTGGATGATTTCGATGCCACCTTGCACCCAAGGGTCCTGTGAAGGGGAGCGATGCTCATGCCTGTTCATGTCGAGCGTTGCGAAGGCATCGCGTTTCTCACCCTGGATCAGCCGCAGCGACGCAACAGCTTCGACCTGTCCATGGCCGTCGCCCTGCGCGATGCCGTGCGCGGCCTGGCGCTGGCGCCGCCGAAGGTGGTGCTGCTGCGCAGCCGGGGCGAGCACTTCTCGGTCGGCGGTGACGTCCATCACTTCCAGCAGTTACTGCAACGTTCGCCCGACGCCCGTAGCGCAGGTGTCGCGCAGTTGGTCGGCGCGGTGAACGAGGCGGTGCTCGGGCTCACAGACCTGCCATGCCCGGTGCTGGGTCTGCTCAATGGCGCCGTGGCCGGCTTCGGCCTGTCCCTGGCGCTGGGCTGCGACCTGCTGGTGGCCGCCGAGGACGCCCGGCTGGTCTACGCCTACGGTGCCATCGGCATCACCCCGGACGGCGGCGGCAGTTGGCACCTGCCGCGCCACCTCGGGCTGCACCGCGCCCTGGCCCTGGCGTTGCTGAACACGCCCTTGTCGGCCCAGCAGGCCCAGGCGCTCGGGTTGGTGGTCGAGGTGGTGCCCGCCGACGCCTTGCCGGCCACCGGCCTGGCGCTGGCCAGGCGCCTTGCCGGCGCCGCCGCCGCTGCGCAGACGGGGGCCAAGCGGTTGCTGCGTGCAGGCCTGGAGGGCGATCTGGCCAGTGCGCTGGACCGGGAGCGAGGTGTGTTCGTGAGTCTTTGCGCCAGCGATGACTTTGCCGAGGGGGTGGAGGCCTTTTGTGAGCGCCGTCCGGCGTCCTTCGGCTAAAAAATTCAGCCATCTTCACGGGATCTTGATAATCGCTCGAAGGAACGTTGACAGACCCTCGCTAGAGTGCGCGCCAGTTGAAATGCGCCGGGCAATCCCGGTGCGTTTCCCGTGGTGTCGAAAACCTTATCCAGCGAGTCATGATCATGTTCGAAACAACGTCCATCAGGAAGATACTGGGCACTTCGCTTGCCCTCAACGCGGCGCTTGCCTGCAGCCAGGCCAGTGCCCAGGAAAAGACTGCGCCGGACATCATCTGGGGCGACGAGGCCCAGGTCAGCGCAGGCTTCGCCCTGCATGCCGCGCCGCGCTACATGGGCGCGAAGGGCAGCCAGGGCCACCTGCTGCCATCGGTGACCGTCCAGCGCGGCATCTTCTTCGCCGACAGCCTCAAGGGCGTGGGCGTGCAGCACCAGTTCGACAACGGCTTCAGTGCCAGCCTCTCGGTTGGCTACGACTTCGGCCGTGCCGACGGTGACAGCAAGTACCGCAATGGCTCGGACGATTTGAAAGGCATGGGCGAGGTAGGCGGTGCGACGGTGGTCGACATCAATCTGGCCCAGCAGGTCCTGCCCTGGCTGGCGATCACCGCCGATGCCGAGCTGCGTACCGGTGGCTACAAGCGCGGCAACCGCTATCAGTTCGGCCTGCTGAGCACGCTGCACCACAACGACGCCGACACGGTGACTCTGGGCGTCAACGCCCATGCGGGGCAGGCTCGGTACAACCAGACCTACTTCGGCGTCACCGGCCAGCAAAGCGACAACACCGATTTCGATCGATTCAAGGCCGACCAGGGCATCTATGCCTACTCGGGCGAGTTGTCGTGGATGCACCGGTTCGACCCGCACTGGTCGACCATCGCCAGCGTGAATGTGACGCACTATACCGACCAGGTCCGCCACAGCCCGATCATCCGCCAGGACACGCCGGTCACCTCGACCGTCGGCGTTCAGTACGCGTTCTGATTCAGGCCAGCGGCAGGAACGCCTCTTCGATGAACGCTTCGAGCGCCTGCGCCTCGATGATCTCGATCGAGAAATGCCCGAAACGCTTCGGCAGCCAGATGATGCGGGCACCGGCAGGCGACTGCAGGTGTTCGCGCGCCAGCGGCTTGCCGTTCTCGTCCTCGGGCTGGATGCCGTTGGCCGTCAGTTGGTCATAGGCCTGTTCGATGTCCGGCGTGGAGTAGCAATGGCGGTAGATCATCCCTTCGCCGTGAGTATCGAGCAGGTCCTTGAGGTTGCCCGCCAGCGGCTGCACCAGCATGAAACGCTCCTGACCGATCCGGGCGATGGCGTAGTGCACATGCAGGCCGCCGCGCTCCCAGACGAGCGTGCGCGAGATCTCGGCGCCCAGCACCTGGGCGTAGTAGGTACAAGCGGCCTGCAGATCGGCGACCAGCACATCCACGTGGCTGAATGTCAGGTCCATCGCATCGCTCGCTTTCTCGGCAGGTGTTGTCATCATCAGGCTCAGTGCTGGGTGGGGGAGGCGCTGTCTGCGTTGGCCTGCTCGGCGCCCAGGCTGGCTTCGGCCGCCAGTTTCAGCCGGTCGGCCTTGGAAATGTAGGTGTTGCGGTTTTTCGGCGCCAGCTTGGCGCTGGCCTTCTTGGCGTGGGCTTTCAACAGCTGGTTGATCTTTTTACGACGGTTCATGTTTTTTCGCTTCATTGGCGCCTTGTGGTACGGCAGGACGAACGATACAACAAAGCACCACTGACGAATCGTCATATTCGCGCTACACCATCACCTGACGGGGTTGAACGAGCGACAGGCACGGAGCCTGTCGCACCCGACAAGGAGGTCATCATGCAAGGAACACCACGGCATTGCGCCTGGATGAGAACGCTGTTCTGGGGCTGGCTGGCCGTTGCCTCGCCGATTTTCGCCGAGGAAATCTGCGCGTTGCCCGACGTCGTCGAGCCCGCCCCGGTGCGCCCGGTGGACTATGTCAACAAGGACCTGCCCACCGACTACCTGGCGCTGGTGCTGTCCTGGTCGCCGGAACACTGCGAGACCCAGCGCAACAAGCCCAAGGCGCAACGGGACAAGCATGCCTTCCAGTGCTTCTCCGGCAACCGTTTCGAATGGGTGGTGCATGGACTGTGGCCGCAGAACCGCTATGCCAAGTCCAACCAGGACCATCCTCGCAACTGCCAGAGCGTCGGCTCGCTGCCGGCGCCACTGGTCAGGCAGCACCTGTGCATGATGCCGGGGCCGGACCTGATGCAGAACGAATGGCAGGCCCATGGTACCTGTGGCTGGTCGTCCGCCGACCGTTACTTCGCCGATATCCAGCGGGTGTACGACACGCTGCGCCGTCCCGATACCCAGGCCATGCTCGGCCGCAACCCTGGTCCCAATCAACTGCTGGACGCCAAGGTCAGCGATATCAAGCAGGCTTTCCTGGCCCGCAACCCCGCGCTGCCGGCGCAGAGCCTGCGAGTCTCGGTAGGCTCGGGCAACCGGCTGAAGGAACTCTGGGTGTGCCTGGACAAGCAGCTTGCCCCGATCTCCTGCCCGAGCGGCGGGACCCCTGACAGTCAATCGATCAAGGTCAGGACGCCGTTCCAGTAACCGGCCTGCAAGGAGTGCACCCATGCGAGCATCCGCCACTGGCGACTATCTGCGGGTACGGGCTATCGCCGGCACCCATGTCGTGTTCCTGGCCTGGGACTTCGTGACGCCGCCGAGCCTCGAGGCTCTGGTCGGCGAACAGAACCTGCTGGGCTTTGCCGTGCACCGTCGGTACTTCGACGCGGCCGGCAAGGTGCGGACCCAGTACTACCTGCGCGGCCTCAAGCGTTTCGCCGACAAGGACAAGGGGCTGCCACCGGGCACGCTGGTGCCCACCAGCGAGCATCCGATCCAGAGTTTCCTGTGGGCCGACTACACCGTCGCCGCCGATGGGGATTACGAGTACAGGGTACTGCCGGTGTTTGGCGAACCCAAGAACCTGCGCATCGACGAGACCCGGAGCGTCGCGGTGCGCGTGCGCTGTGAACCCACGCTGGCGCCGGCCGGCGAGGACTTGGGGCACGATATCCACTTCAACCGCGGCGTGATCGGCTCCCAGGCTTATGCCAGGGAGTTCGACAACGTTGCTCCCGACCCCGATGCGCCGGCATCAAAACCGATGAAATGGCTTTCGCGGGGCTTGTACGAAGCCCTGCTCGATTTCATCGGGCGTGGCGGCGCTAAGGGCATGGGCTTGCGCGCGGCGTTCTACGAGTTCCAGTACCTGCCAGTTGCCCAGGCCCTGCGCGAGGCCGCCCGCGAAGGCGACGTGCAGGTCGTCTTCGATGCGTACAGCAAGTACAAGGCGAACAACCTGGCCACCATCGAGCAGGCCGGCCTGCAGGCCTGGGTTCATCCGCGCACGGTCAGCGAAGGCATCCGCCACAACAAGTTCATCGTGCTGCTCAAGGACGGCCAGCCGGTCAGCGTCTGGACCGGTTCGACCAATATTTCAGCTGGCGGGATCTTCGGCCACTCGAACGTTGGCCATGTCGTCCACGACCCCATCATCGCCCGGCAATACCTGGACTACTGGACGCGGCTGCAACAGAACATGACCCCGGCCAGGCTGCTCGGGCCCAACGCCCAGGCCAGCCCATTGCCCACCTTGCCATTGCAGCCGGGCACCTACCCGCTGTTCAGCCCCCGCGAGCGCAAGGAAACGCCCCAGGCGCAAAAGACCTTGCAGTGGTACGCGGACCTGGCCGGCAATGCCCGGCAACTGGTGTGCTTCACCGCCGCGTTCGAAATCGCCCCGGAATTCCAGAAGGTGCTCCAGGCCCAGAACGACGTGCTGCGCTACGTGATCAAGGACGATCCGCTCAGGAAGACCGAAGACATTGGCACCGACGGTGACGTGATCTTCGCCGCCGGCAGCTACCTGGGCGAGGACAACCCGCTGGCCAACGCGCTCAAGGAGCGTGACAACCCGCTCAACAGCAACGACTTCGTCCATACCAAGTACCTGTTGGTCGACCCCCTGGGCGAGCAGCCCACCGTGGTGACCGGGTCGGCGAACTTCAGCGCCGCCTCCCAGGAAAAGAACGACGAGAACATGCTGGTGATCCACGGCGATACCCGGGTGGCGGATATCTACTTCGGTGAGTTCATGCGCCTGTTCGACCACCACTACGCGCGCTACCTGGCGGCGAAGTACCAGGCCCGGCCGGGGAGCACCGGCAACTACCTCAAACCCCAGGTCGGGCAATGGTTGCCTGCACACCTGGATCCGTCTAACTACCGGTCGAAGCGGCGCCGCTATCTGGTCGGCTGACAGTCCCCTCAGGCCATGCGCCGCCTGGGCATGTAGGTGATTTGCTCCATGATGGGTAGGAGAAACATAGCGATACTGTATGAATGTCCAGTATTTATTGGGGCTCCTCCCAACGGCCGGCTTCTGTGCGCAAAATCGCGCCGTGGACAATAAATCCAGCTCCGTTAGTTTGAAGGCCTCTCCTTCGGAAAGGGAGAGTTCTCAAATCAAATGGAGCTATGAACATGAACCAACCACAAAACCAGAACCCACTCCGCCATGGCCGCGTCACTTCCCCGGCTTCCCGCGGCGCCGTCGCCATCGACCTCGGTGTGTTGAGCGGCTGGCAGGTCGACGAAATGGAAGGCGGCAAGAACTTCCCGGCCCTGGCGGCCGGTCCGTTCCCCGCACCGTTCCAATCGGACAACCCGAGCGTCGCCCCGCCCGCCGACGGCTATATCCTCAGCGGCGGCAAGACCGACGCCCGTGACTGCGTCAACTTCACCGACGAGGAGATGAGCAAGAAGCTCAACCGCGCCTTCACCTGGCCGCTGGTGAACGTCGACCCCGGGCAGCTGTTCAAGGTGACCTGGCGCTACACCGCGCCGCACACCACCCGTGGCTACCGCTGGCTGATCACCAAGGACGGTTGGGATCCGAAACAGCGCATCACCCGTGCGCAACTGGAGGACAAACCGTTCGCCGAGGACTTCTACCCTCAGGTGCCGTACTACAGCCATGCCGGGGAGCTGAAGGCCAAGGTCGACCACGAAGTGAAGCTGCCGGCCAACAAGAAGGGCCGTCATGTGATCGTCCTGATGTGGATCGTCGCCAACACCGGCAATGCCTTCTACCAGGCCTTCGACGTCGACTTCAAGTAAGTCCGCGGATCTTCCACACGTTCTAAAGGATTGGAACATGTCAAAGATTGACTTTACCCAACTGAAGGCCGCGCGGGACGATGCCGCCTCGCGCATGCCCAGCCTCGAGGGCAAGAAGATCCTCATGGGCTACTGGCACAACTGGCCGGCAGGCCCGGCGGACGGCTACCAGCGCGGGCAGTTCGCCAACATGAGCCTGGAGGAGGTGCCGCGCGACTACAACGTGGTGGCCGTGGCGTTCATGAAGGGCAGCGGCATCCCGACCTTCAAGCCTTACAACCTGTCCGATGCCGAGTTCCGCCGCCAGGTCGGCGTGCTCAACAGCCAGGGCAGGGCGGTGCTGATGTCGTTGGGCGGTGCCGATGCGCACATCGCGCTGAACCCGGGCCACGAACAGCCGCTGGCCAATGAAATCATCCGCCTGGTGGAAACCTACGGTTTCGACGGGCTGGACATCGATCTTGAACAGAGCGCGATCGACTTCACCGCCAACAAGACCGTCCTGCCCGCCGCGCTGAAGCTGGTGAAGGATCACTATGCCGCCGAGGGCAAGCATTTCATCATCAGCATGGCACCGGAGTTCCCGTACCTGACCAGCGCCGGGCGCTACGTCGACTACCTCAAGGCACTGGAGGGGTACTACGACTTCATCGCCCCGCAGTTCTACAACCAGGGTGGCGACGGGCTGTGGGTACAGGAGGCCAACAACGGCAAGGGCGCCTGGATCGCCCAGAACAACGATGCGCTCAAAGAGGACTTCCTCTTCTACCTGACCGAAAGCCTGGTCAGCGGCACCCGCGGCTTCACCCGGATCCCGGCCGACAAGTTCGTCATCGGCCTGCCGGCCAACGTCGATGCTGCCGCCACTGGCTACGTGGTCAACCCGACGGCGCTGACCAACGCGTTCAAGCGCCTGTACGCCAAGGGCGTGTCGATCAAGGGCCTGATGACCTGGTCGGTCAACTGGGACAACGGGGTCAACAAGGACCACGTGCCCTACAACCAGGAATTCAGCCGACGCTACGGGCCGCTGATCAACGGCACCAAGGCACCTGCTCGCACCCGCAAGGCACCGACGGGCGCCTGATCGAACTCGCATCGGGCAGACGTGCCTGATGCCCGGCAGTCGAGGCCTGCCGAGGTGAACGATCGATAAGAATCCGATGCCGCAAGGCATCGGATTTTTTGTTGTCTGCAGGATAGGGGCAACCCTGTGAGCCCTATGGCCGAAAATAGCGCGCCTCGAACGCGTCCAGGACACTAGAATGTCGCTCATGACCAACCTCTGCCTGGGCTGGTGCCCACCCTATGACGTCGAAGCGATGCTGGGCTTCCTGCGCCTGCGCGCCATCCCGGGCCTGGAGTGGGTCGAGGGCCGGCAGTACGCGCGCACCCTGCGCCTTGTGCAGGACTCGCAGGCGTGCAGCGGCTGGCTGAGCGTGAGCCTTGATGACGAGCGCGCCCAGGCGCAGCTGACGATCAGTGACAGCCTGGCCAGCGTGCTGCCCATGCTGATCAACCGCGTGCGAACCGCGTTCGATCTGGATGCCGACCCGGTGGCGATCCACCGCGTGTTGCAGGCCAGTTTTCCGACCAGCGAAGGCATGCGTGTGCCCGGCACGCTGGATGGCTTCGAACTGGCGGTGCGCGCCGTGCTCGGCCAGCAAATCACCGTGGTCGCCGCACGCACGCTGGGCGCGCGCCTGGTCACCGCCTTTGGCGAGCCCATCCAGACTCCAGTCGCAGCGCTGGACCGCCTGTTCCCCACACCGGCCACCCTGGCGGCGGCCAGTGGTGACGCCCTTGGCCGACTGGGCATCACGCGCCAGCGCCAGGCGGCGCTCAAGGCCCTGGCCGAGGCCGTGGGGGAGGGGCACCTGGTGCTGAGCCCCGGCGTCGATGTCGCGGCCACCTGCGCCCAGTTGCGTGCCTTGCCCGGCATCGGCGACTGGACGGCCCAGTACATCGCCTTGCGCGCGTTGCGCTGGCCCGATGCGTTTCCGGCGGGAGACGTGGCACTGCAGAAAGCTCTGGGTGTGAACAGTGCCAGCGCCGCTACGCAGGCCGCGCAGGGCTGGCGCCCCTGGCGGGGTTATGCGGTGCTGCGCGCCTGGCAAGGGCTGGCGGGCGAGGCGCGTGCAAACTGACAGGCAGCACCCTTGGATCGCGGTGTGGCAAATAGCTATAACTGCCACTCGCCTGATGACCCGCTGCGCTATATCATCGCGCCCCCACAGCCGGCAGCAGTCACCCCTCGACCTACCGTCGGCAACCGATGGAACGCGATCCCCTTCAAGGACTTTTCATGCCTGGATTTCTCCGTGCATTCGCACGTCTGTTACCCCTTGCCCTGTTGACGGGCTGCGCCGCCAAGTCTCCGGTCCTCGTCACTGCGCCCCTGCTACCGGCCGCAGGCGATCCGGTCGCGTACCTGGTCGGCAGTATCGGTCCGCTAGGTCGCGACAGTGCCTACACCAACCAGCGGATCCTGTTGCGCAAGCGCGGCTCGCAATACGGCGCGGCGGCCTGGTGGGGCCATGCCGAGGTGGAACATACCCCGAAGGACATCGAAGAGGTACGCGGCAACGACAAGAACGCGCTCCCTGGCGAGGCCAGCGTCTTCGTCATGCCGCTCAAGCCCGGCGACTACGAATTCTACGATTTCCAGTTCTTCTGGACGGGCTTCAACGGCGCCTACAGCACCCTCCAGGCGCGGGAGCAATTCCTGGTGCCCATGCACCTGGAGGCGGGCAAGGCGTATTACATCGGCGAGTTCCGCTCGCGCTGCCTTGGAACTTCGGCCTGCATGTTCTTCCATGGCGACCAGCAGCCAAGGGATGAAGTGATTGCGCGGCGTCAGAATCCTGGTTTGCCGACCTTGCAGGCGTTGAATCTGAACCTGGCGCCGGCGTTTCCTTTCGTGACGACGCTGCCCGTGGCCGGCTCGGCGGATGATAAGCCAGGCAACCAGGAGTCCAAGCAATGAAAAAGTCCCTGCTTCTCACCGCAGGTCTGCTGCTGGGCGGCTGCGCCGGCACCCAGACCCTCCCCGACCCGCAGATCAGGGACGGCCTGGATTACCTGCCGCCGATCACGGTGATGGTCGATTCGCTCGAGCACAGTTACGAATTGCGCAACTACCTGCGAGAAAGCGGAGTATTCAGCAGCGTCGAAAGCGGCAGCGCCCCAGAAGGGCAGACTCAGGTGATGGTCAAGCTGGATGCCCAGCGCAAGGTCGCGCCCATGCCGTTGCTGTTCCTCAGTGCCGCCACCTTGTTCCTGCTGCCGTTGCAGAGCGACATGGACACCAAGGCCGACTTCACCGTGATGCGTGATGGCAAGGTGCTAAATCGCTACCACTATGAAAACTACATGGCCAAGTACGCTTGGCTGCTCGATCTCGGTATTCCCGAGCGCCAGGAAAACATCCGCCGCGTCGCC
Source organism: Pseudomonas sp. DrBHI1 (assembly GCF_002205115.1). Classification (NCBI taxonomy): domain Bacteria; kingdom Pseudomonadati; phylum Pseudomonadota; class Gammaproteobacteria; order Pseudomonadales; family Pseudomonadaceae; genus Pseudomonas; species Pseudomonas sp. DrBHI1. The sequence continues at coordinate 243,540 of NZ_NIBE01000057.1, read as the reverse complement.
CGCGCCTTCGCCCGTGACATGCAGGCCGCGAGCCTGGCGGGCAATGCGCCGCAGGCGCAGCGATGAATCGCCTGTGCACGTTGGGGCTGGCCGCTGCGGGGCTGCTGGCGCTGGGCGGTTGCAACCCATCGATGAAGCCGCTGGGCTACCACGCTGAAAAACCCTATGTGCCGATGAGCCTGGTGGTGATGCCGGACGGTTACACGCGCTTCGACATCCAGGAGCGCAACGAGCTGACCGCGGCGGTCAGGTCGTCCGGTGCGTTTTCCTTCGTCGACCATGGGTTGCCCCGCAAAGGCTATGGCCTGGTCATCACTCAGCCACCGGGCAAAGGGGCAGGGGTGCTGGTCGCGCTCAACGCGTTGACGTTGCTGACCTTCCCGATGCCCTACAGCTATGTGCACAACCTCACCGGCCAGGTCTACAAGGATGGTCAACTGCTGCGCACCTTCAGCTACAAGCGCGAGGGCCTGAGCGTGGCCGCCTGGTACGTGCCGCCGCCGATCACCGAGAACCAGCGGCAGATGCTCACCGAGCTGATGTCGGACCTGGAGGCCAGCGCGCTGATTCCCCATGTCGGTGACGAGGGGCAGGAGGCGGTGAGCGCTGGGTTAGGGCTGTCCGGCGCAGAGTGAATCTGCCCTGGTTGGAACGGGGCACCGCGTTGGTTCTGGCAGCGCCAATCGCTCAGGCTTGGTTGGCGCTGCTTGAAAGTGCCCTCAATACGGCCATGGCGCTCTGGGCCTCATCCACACCGACAAAGATGTGGTCATGGTAATAGGCCGCCACCACGTTGCAACTGATGCCGGCCTTGCCCAGCGCGGTGGCGAACGCGGCGGTCAGGCCAACGGCTTCGAGGGAGGAGTGGACGGTCAGGGTGATCCAGGCGCACACGTAGGTGTAGGGCAGTTGCATCGCGTCCGCGACCTTTCGCTCCAGGATGACCGTCCAGCCTTCGTGCTCCCTGAAGCTGCCGACAATGTTCAGGTCTTGTAGTTGTGAGGCGTCGGTGACCGTGGCAAAGACATACTCACCGTCATTGAGTACGGGTTTCATGGACTGGAGGAGTTTTTCAATCGAGGTTTCGCCATGCATCGTGTGGGCTCCTGGGGTGGTGAGCCGGCAGTCTAGAGCGTTCACCGGGGACGATTGAAATTAGCATTGCACGCAGGGCATTAGGACAATCGATGAGCCGGGTGTTTATCGACCCAGGCGTAATTTTTCCAGTGCCTCCAGGGCGGCCCGCAGTTCAGCGGATGACTGCGGCTTGTGCAGGTCGATGCCGGTTTCGCGCTCCAGCTGCTGGATAAGATCATCGCGCTTCATGTCGAACTTCTGCGCCACCAGCAGGGCGCATGAACGCGCGTGCGAGGCACGATGCGAGAAGGGCTGGTTTTCATCCAGCAGTTTTCTTCTGTGGGAGTTGAAGGACATTGTCTTGCCTGACTATCAATGGCCCATGCCGTCGTCAATAGAATGGGGGAAACATAGGGCGCAGACTTCTTCAATCGATGTGTTTGCGAAGGAAAAAACGCTTGTGGCCTGGAGGGAAATCGTCGAGATGCCCGAACTCGGTGAACCCATGTCGCTTGTAGAACTCAGGGGCCTGGAAATCGAACGTGTCGAGCCAGAGGCCGACACAGCCCCTCTCACGCGCGACATCCTCCGCCATGCGGATCAGGCGTGAGCCAGTGCCTTGACCTCTGGTCTGTTCAGGTATGGCGAGCAATTCGATAAAGAACCAGCGATAAAAAATCTCCCCATGAAGCCCGCCGATGATCTCGTCGGTAACCTCGTCACGCACCAGCAGAGCGATGCTCTCCGGCTTAGGATCGCCTGCACGGGAAGTGTTGTGAGCCCGCAAGGGCTTGAGGATGGCTGCGCGTTCTTCTTCTCCTGGCCCGACCATCATGTCTATTCGAATCGCCATTGCTAGTCCTTTAGGTCACGACGTTGGGGAATAAACCTTGGTATCCATCCTGTTGCGGATGGAGTACCGGCTGACACTCTACCGCAATGGACGGGTAAATGGTTCATGGTCCTGTGGCCGCTCAGCGCCACGTTGCCAGGCGTACCAGCGAGGGCAACAGCAGCGCCCAGATCGGCGCCAGCAGCAGGGCGGTGGTGACGGTGCCCAACGGCAGGTCGACCTGCGCCAGCCGGGCGCCGGCCAGGTAGGCCAGTGGTCCGCCCAACGCGCCGAACAGCGCCCCGCGCCAGAACGGCCAGCCGGCCCAGGCCAGGCTGTGGCGCAGGCCGCTGGCCAGCACCAGCCACAGCATCGCCAGCCACATGGGTAGAGGACGGCTGTCGAAAGCGAACACGCCAAGCGCGCCGAGCAGGCTATCCAGCAGGCAACCGGCCAGCGTTACGCGCAGTAGCGCCCGGGATTCGCCAGCGCGATCCCGGCACAGGAATACATGCGCCACCATGACCGGCGGCAGCACCAGCAACAACCAGGGCCATCGCGCCCCGAGCACGCACAGCCACCAGCCGGCCTGAAGCCACAGGGCATTGGCGATCAGCCAGCCACGGCGCATGGGTCAGTGCCCAGGCAACGGGGCGCGCCGAGCCAGGGGGCCGGCCCACAGCAACTGGGCGACGCCGATGGCGCGTTCCTCGAATCCGCCCTGGCAGTAGCACAAGTAGTACTCCCACAGTCGCTGGAACATGTCGTCGTAGCCGAGCGCCGCCAGCTCACCACGTGCCTGGCGCAGGTTGTCGCGCCAATGACGCAGGGTGCGTACATAGTCCAGGCCGAAGTCCTCCAGGTGCACGAGGTTCAGCCCTGTCTGGCGGCTGGCGGTGTCGAGCAGCACGCTCAGCGACGGCAGGGCGCCGCCGGGGAAGATGTAGCGCTGGATGAAGTCCACCGAGCGCCGGGCCTGGGCATAGCGCTGGTCGCGGATGGTGATGGCCTGCAGGAGCATCAGCCCGTCAGGTTTGAGCAGCGCGGCGCACTGGCGAAAGTACACGGGCAGGAAACGGTGGCCAACGGCTTCGATCATCTCGATCGAGACCAGTTTGTCGAAAGTTCCCTGCAGGTCGCGATAGTCCTGGCGCAACACCGTTACACGGTGTTCCAGCCCCAATGCCTGGACGCGCTGGAGGGTGAACGCATACTGGGCTTCGGAGAGCGTCGTGGTGGTGACCCGGCAACCGTGTCGGGTCGCGGCGTGGATCGCCAGGCTGCCCCAGCCGCTGCCGATCTCCAGCAGGTGATCCTGCGCACCCAGTTCGAGCTTGCGGCAGATCTGCTCCAGCTTGTTCAACTGGGCGTGCTCCAGGGGTTGCTCGGGGTGTTCGAAGCGGGCCGCCGAGTACATCATGGTCGGGTCGAGCAGGTGTTCGAACAGGACGTTGCCCAGGTCGTAGTGGGCCAGGATATTGCGTTTGGCGCCGCGCCGGGTGTTGCGGTTCAGGCGATGCAGCAGGCGCAGCAGGGGGCGTCCCAGCCGTGCCAGGCCACCTTCCAGGGCGTCCAGCACCTCCAGGTTGGCCACGAACAGGCGGGTCACGGCCGCCAGGTCCGGGCTGTGCCAGTAGCCGTGGATGTAGGCTTCGCCGGCACCGATCGAACCGTTGCCGGCCACCAGGTTCCAGGCCGCGCCTTCAAGGATCTCCACTTCGGCCAGCAACGGGCTGCCGGCGTCGCCGAAGCTCCATTGCTGTCCCCGCTCGCGCAGTCGCAGGTGGCCGTGGCGCAGCTTGCCCAGTTGCGCCAGCACCGCGCTGCGGGCCAGCCCACCCAACAGGGGGGTGAGGCCTGCGGATTTGCTGACGCTAAGGGTGGGGTTCGACATGATCGGGCTCCTCGCAGCGGTAGCCAAGCGCCAGGGCGCCCTGGCTGGCGGTGTGGTCGTGAATGGGGATGCGCTTGAGCAACAGGCGCAGGGCTTGCCAATAGATGGCCGAGACGGTGCGCAGGCTCATCCAGGGGAAGGACAGCAGGTATCGGTGCAGCGCGGCGCGGCCCAGCGGCTGGCGCCGCACGGCGAGGTCGGCTTCGAAGACTTTCTGACCGTCTCGCCAGTTCTCCATGTGTACGTGAATCCGTTGCGCATCCAGATGGAAACGCAGGTGGTAGTCCATGGCCATTGGCAGGAAGGGCGAGACGTGGAAGGCCTTGGCCATGACGAATGGCTGGTCTAGACCGTCCCGCACCGGCAGTACATAGTGGAAGCGCTCGCGCCATGGCGTATTGCGCACTTCCAGCAGGATCGCCGCCAGTTGTTCGTTACGGTCATGGCAGAAGTACAGGCTCACCGGGTTGAACGACAGTCCCCAACTGCGCAGTTGGGTCAGCAGACGCACCGGGCCCTCGGGAATCTGGCCGGTGGCTTGGCCGACCACCCGGCGGGCGGCCTGGGCCAGCGGCTCGCCGGTGCCGGTCAGCGCCGGCAGGTAGTCGGTCTCGCGCCAGCTCAACGGGGCCAATCGCCCGTGGCCTATCCAGCGCGACAGGCCCAGCAGCCAGGCCTGCTCGTCAAGGTCCAGGTAGAACATACCGATCCGGTAGCGGAAGGCATGCGGGCGGGGCCCCAGGCGCCGATGGCTGACCCAGCCCGGGCACAGGCTGCTGTTCACAGTTGCTCTCCGAAGTGTTCGGCGACCTTGAGCGCACTCACCACGCCGTCCTCGTGAAAGCCGTTGCCCCAGTAGGCGCCGCAGTAGTAGCTGTGGCGCTGGCCCTGCAGTTCGGCCTGGCGGGCCTGTGCGGCGGTGGCGGCGAGGCTGTACTGGGGGTGGGCGTACTGGTAACGGGCGATGATCTGCGTCGGGTCTACCTGAGCGGTCTGGTTGAGGCTGACACAGAAGGTCACCGGGGCCTGGATGCCCTGCAGTATGTTCATGTTGTAGGTCAGCGCTGCCGGAGCCTGTTCGGGGCCGCCCAGGCGGTAGTTCCAGCTGGCCCAGGCCTTGCGCCGGCGCGGCAGCAGGCGGGTGTCGGTGTGCAGCAGCACGTCGTTGCTGGCGTAGGTGATGGCCCCGAGCACCGCGCGCTCCTGGGCGCTGGGCGCCTCCAGCAAGGCCAGGGCCTGGTCGCTGTGGCAGGCGAACACCACGTTGTCGAAGCGCTCGCTACCGGCCTTGCTGAACAGGGTGACACCGCCTTCGTCGCGGCTCACCCGGTCGACCTTGCACGCCAGGCGGATGCGCTCGGCGAACGGCCGGCACAGCGGTGCGACATAGCTGTGCGAACCACCTTCGACGACCCGCCACTGCGGACGTCGGTTCACCGACAGCAGTCCATGGTTGCGGCAAAAGCGCACGAAGAACTGCAAGGGAAAACCGAGCATGTCCGCCCGTGACATCGACCAGATCGCCGAGCCCATCGGCACGATGTAGTGCTCGACGAAGCGCCGGCCATAGCCCTGTGCCTGGAGATAGCCGCCCAAGGTGGTGGAAGGGTCTATTCGCCCGCGGTCCAGGTCGGCCAGGGCCTGGCGGTTGAAACGCAGGATGTCGCGCAGCATGCCCCAGAACCCCGGCGACACCAGGTTGCGCCGTTGCGCGAACAGGGTGTCGAGGTCGTGGCCGTTGTATTCGAGGCCACTGCTCGGGTCATGCACCGAGAAGCTCATCTGGGTCGGTCGCGAGGCAACGCCGAGCTGGTCGAGCAGGCGGATGAAGTTCGGGTAGGTCCAGTCGTTGAACACGATGAAACCGGTATCCACCGCATGGCGCTCGCCGTGCCAGGGCACTTCGACGGTATGGGTGTGGCCACCGATCCAGTCGTCAGCCTCGAACACCGTGACTTCGTGGCGGCGCGACAGCAGGTGGGCGCAGGTCAGGCCGGCGATGCCGCTGCCTATGATCGCGATACGCATGTTGGGCTATTCCTGTGGCCGTCTTGCCAGGCGTCGACCCAGCGCCAGGCGCCAACGCGGCGGCAGCGCGCCGAGCAGGCGCAGGGCCAGGGTGAACGCAGCGGGGAAGTTGATTTCCAGTGGCCGCCCGGGCAGGCGCCGGGCGATATGGCGGGCGGCGCGTTGCGCCGTCCAGCGCTGGGGCATGGGGAAGTCGTTACGCCGGGTCAGAGGCGTGTCGACGAAGCCGGGGCTGATCAGGGTGACATCGATGCCTTCGTTGGCCAGGTCGATACGCAGCGATTCGACCAGGTAACGCACGGCGGCCTTGGACGCGCCATAGGCACCGGCTCGGGGCAGGGCTAGCCAGGCCACCGAGCTGCCCATCACCACCACATGCGGGCGTTCGCCACGGCGCAGCAAGGGCAGGGCGGCGGCCAGGCAATGGCACAGGCCCAGCAGGTTGATGCGCATCACACGTTCGACCAGGTCAGGGTCGAATCGACCTGGCTCCAGATATTCGCAGGTCCCGGCGTTGAGGATGACCCCGTCCAGCGCGCCCCAGGTCTGCTGCAGTTCGTCGGCGATCAATGCCAGCCGTTCACCGTCTTCGATGTCGCCAAGAGCCACCAGTGCCTGCTCGGGAAAGCGTGCGACCAGGGGCGCCAGGCGTTCGGCGCAGCGGCCTCCCAAGGCCACCCGGTGCCCCTGTTCCAGCAATTGCACAGCCAGTGCGGCGCCGATGCCACTGCTGGCGCCGGTCAGCCAGTAGCGGCTCATGCCAGCCGGCCCTTGAGCCAGCGAATGGCGCCGCCCATGACCGGGACATGTTCATACAGCAGCGCGCCAGCGTCGAAGTAATCCTGGTGAACCTGTACCCGCTGCTGCCATTGCAGGTGGCTGCAGCCTTGCAGACTGATGGGACGGCCACTGGCGAGGCGCGGATGTCTAAAGTGCAGGGTCCAGCGCAGGTAGCCCTGTCCGGGCCGGACCTCGTCGGCGCCGGTGAAGGCATAGCGGATATCGTGGACGTTGGCGTAGAGCTGGGCGAAGTACGCCTGCAGTGCCGGCAGGCCATCGATCTGGTGCAGCGGGTCGCGAAAGCGGATGTCTTCGCTGTACAGGTTTTCCAGCGAATCAAGATTGCCTGCCTGCAAGCGGGCAAAGTGATGGGCGAACTGCAGCAGGTAGTCTGACATACGCGGCTCCGGGCAATCCTGTACAACGATGACAAGTTGTACAGGTATGACTGAAGCCTAGGACTAAAATTGTACAAATACAACTATCTTGTACAGCTTTTTCAATCAGCGTCCCGTCGCCTCCAGCGCCTGGCGCAGGCGCGCAACCTCCGCCTCCAGTTCACGTACTTTCTCCTCGGCGGCCACCTGGGCGGTGACATCGCGCTGGATACCGATGTAGTAGGTCAACTGGTCGGCTTCATTGCGTACCGGGGTGATCGACAGCTCGTTCCAGAACGGGCTGCCATCCTTGCGGTAGTTGCGCAGCACCTGGCGGCATGGGCGACCGGCGCGGATCGCCTGCGCGATGGCGGCGACGCTCGGCTGGTCATGGTCGGCGCCCTGGAGAAACCGGCAGTCCTGGTAGAGGATATCGTCCGTGGTATAGCCGGTGAGCCGTTCAAACGCCGGGTTGACATAGATGAGAATGCTGTCGTTGCCCTCCTGCTCGGCGACGACGATGCCATCGTTGGACTGTTCGACCATCAGTTGCAGGAGTTTCGCGTTGATCATGGTGCTCACCTGTCGGAACGTGGATGCAAATGCGCAGCGTAGCTACCGTGCGAGAGCCTCGGGCGCGTTTGCCGACCATGATGACCCAAGCAGGCTCGCCGCAACAGGTGCCCATGGGTTTAGAATGTGCTCACATCCATTTGAACCCTGGCCATGACCGACACCCCTTCCTTCGACTTGCTGCCCATGCGCGACGTGGTCAGCCTGACCGGCATCAACCCCGTGACATTGCGGGCCTGGGAGCGCCGCCATGGCCTGATCAGCCCACAGCGCACCGAAGGCGGCCACCGGCTCTACACGGCCCGGGATGTCCAGCGCATTCGCGACATCCTGCGCTGGACCGGCAACGGCGTGCCCATCAGCAAGGTCGGCGGGCTGCTCGCCGGCCAGCCCGAAGCGCCCCCCACGCAGGACGATGCCTTTCACGATTGGCGCCTGGCCGTTGTTCGGGCAACCAAGGCATTCGACGCGCAGGCGCTGGAAGGCATTCATGGGCAGCTGTTCACGCTGCTACCCAAGGCCACGGTGATGCATGAGGTGTTCATGCCGGTGTGGCGTGAGCTGGCCGAGGGCGAGTCTTTCGGCGAGCGCAGCCAGTGGCTGTTCCTGGACACCTTCCTGCGCGCCCGGCTGCTACTGCGCCTGCATATGAACCAGGCCGATGCGCCACGGGTGCTGCTGGCCGGCGCCGAGGGCCTGGCTGACCTGCAGTTGCTGTGTGCCGGCCTGCTGCTGAGCGATCGAAGGCAACGCATTGAAGTGCTGGGGTGTGGCCAGCCGCTTGAGGAGCTGGCGTTGGTGTGCGGAGCAATCCAGCCCGCGGTGCTGGTGGTCGCGGTGCAGGGGCCGGTAAGCGCGGCCTTGGCGAAACGGCTGCGTTCGTTGCAGATGGAGATCCCTTGCCCGCTGGCCTTGGTGGGGGAGGGGTTGGGCGCTTCGCAGGAGGTGTTGCAGGGGATTCCGATGTGTCTGCTGGATGAGCGCGATCCGCAGGCGCCCGGCGTGCTCGATGCTCTGCTCAGGGGCGCCCTGGACCTGTAACGGCTCCCTACAGCGCTTTCATCTGCGCAATATCCCGCGCCACTTGATCCGCAGAACGGTCGAACATCGCCTGCTCCTGCGCATCCAGCGGCAGTTCGATCACCTGCGTGATACCTGCGTCCGAGAGCACGCAGGGAACCCCCATGGCAATATCCGTGCGCCCGTACTCGCCCTCTAGAATCGCGACCGCCGGCAGGATGCGGCTGCGCCCGTTGGCAATCGCATCCACCATTTGCGCAATCGCCACGCCCGGCGCATCGCAGGCGCTGCCGACCTTCTTCAGGGCAAGGATCTCGCCGCCACCTTTGCGGGTACGCTCAACGATCTGCTCGATCTGCTCACTGGACAGCAAGTGCGCCAGCGGCACCGCACCGACCGTGCAATAGCGCATCAACGGTACCATGCTGTCGCCGTGCCCGCCCAGGACCAGCGCCGTGATATCCCGTGCCGAAAACCCGGTCTGCTCGGCAATGAAACACTTCATGCGCGCGGTATCCAGCACCCCAGCCTGGCCGAACACCTTGTTGCGGCTCAGGCCACTGAGGCTCCAGGCCCGATAGGTAAGCACGTCGACCGGGTTCGACACCACCAGCACCGTCGCGCTCGGCGCATGCTGTTTCACATCGCGCATGATGCCATCGAGTATCGGCAGGTTGGTGGCCAGGACATCCTGGCGCGACTGGCCAGGCTTGCGCGGTACGCCGGCGGTGATCACCACCAGGTCGCAACCCTGCAGCAACCGGGCATCCGACCCGCCGTGCACCTTGGTATCAGAGCCTGACTCCACCGCCGCCTGCCAGACATCCAGCGCCTTGCCCTGCGCCAGCTCGCCCTGGACGTCGATCAGCGCCAGTTCACGGCAGAGGGCTTCCCGGGCGATGACCTGGGCCGCTGCCTCACCGACGATACCGGCACCCACGATTGATAGTTTGTTCATCTCGCACCTCCTCGCGGCTTGCGTCATCAGTGACACGCTCGCCTGTACAGGGAAGTATTGACCGCCCTTGGTAAAGGGCTACACATTAGTCACTGCCAGCCAGCTGGACGCCAATTCCCATCACCTTGAAAGGCCTGCCCCTCAGAGCACTTTGACCGCCCGTCCGATGAACTGCACAGGCCCGGTCGGAAGTCCGCTGGCAGAGCCACCCACATTCTCCAGGGTCAGCTCGAACAACTGGTTGGGCTCAACCGCAGGCAGGCGCTCCAGCGGCACGGTGACCTGCTCCCCGGGCTTGATCAGCCCGAGCGAGATGGGTGCTGGCCATTGTTCACCCTTGGTCCAGAACTGCAGGACCTTATCTCCGGGGACCTCGGACTTGCCCAAGGGAATCAACTGGACCTTGTCAGGGCCACGGGCCTGGACTACCCAGCCAGGTGCCTGGGTGGCGGGTGCCACCAGCACGACCATATAGGTGGTGGCAGGCGACTGAACCGTCAGCAGTGCAACACCCAGCAACAAGCTGGCTGCAAGGCTGGCAGCGGCCAGCCCTTGCCACAGCCCCAGGCGTCGCCACCATGTGGGCTGGGCAGGGCAGTCGCCCAGGCTACGGTTGATCCGTTGCCACAGTCTGGGACTGGGCGGCAGGGGCGCGGCCAGCGCGTTCAACCCCAGCAGCCGCTGCTCCCAGGCGTCCACGGCGTCACGCAGTGCACGGTCGCTATCCAGGCGCCTGAGCACGCTATCCTGCTGCTCGGCCGACAACGTGCCCAGCACATACTCGCCGGCCAGTTGCTCGAGATCATCGGTGCTTTTGCTACCCGGCTCGTTGTTCATCCCATGCACTCCCGCAGCGCCTTGAGGCTGCGTTTTATCCACGACTTGACCGTGCCCAGCGGGGTGTCGAGCAAGCGGGCGATCTCGGCATGGCTGCAGCCGTCGACGTAGGCATGCAGGATGCAGCGGCGCGGCGCGGTGTCGAGCTGGTCGAGGCAGCGGTCAATCCTCGGCGAATCGGCTTGCATGATCATGTCTTCGTGATAAGGCGCGATATCGGCATCGTCGAGCACGACCTCACGGCGGGTATCGCGCACGAAGTTCAAGGCCAGGTGCCGGGTCAGGCTGTACACCCAGCCACGCGCCGAGCCACGTGCCGGATCGAAGCTGTCCGCGCGGGTCCAGATGCGGATGAAGGCGTCATGGACGATGTCCTCGGCGGTGGCGTGGTCGCGGGCGATGCGCCGGGCCACGCCGAGCAGCCGGGCACCCTCCTGGTCGTAAAGCGCCTGCAGGGCGCCGCGATCGCCCCTGGCACAGGCCTGGAGACAGCGCTCGTAGTCGAATGGCGTCGTGGGCAGGTTCAAGGTCGGGCCGATCCTCATGCTATCGGGAGCCCCGGCCGGTCGGCCGGGGACTGTCGATGAGCGTAGCTCAAGGGTGCTGGCGCGCCTTGCGCACAGGCCCTCAGTTGGCGGCCCAGAAGATGTAGTCGGCCTGGTACTTGACGATCTGCTTCTCGCCCTTGTTCTGCGCCGTGCAGGCGGTCTGCGGGGCGACACCGCCACGGGTGGCCAGGCGCTGGACGAAGCTGACGCCGCTCATGGCGCCCTTGCCCTCGGCGGGATTGGCCTTGACCAGCTGGTACGGCAGGTCACCCTTGGCCGCCGGGGCAATGGCCAGCTGCGTGCCGGTGATCTTCGAGCCGTCCTTGGCCTGCCAGGTGGCGGGCGGGCCGAAGTAGTCGCCCACGGCCTTGCCGGTCCGGTCCTTGAGCACGGCCTTCGGGCCGACGAAGGTCCATTCGGTTTGGCCAGGGGCATCGGGCTTGTCGCGGCATTCGTAGGTGATCTCGCCGACACCGACGGTTTCCAGCGCTACCTTGTGGCCGTCCGGCACCTTGACGGCATCGGGGACCCCGGTCTGGGCGTGGGCGGTCGGCAGCAGCATGAGCATGGCTAGGGCGAGGCCGCAGGCGGGCAGGAACGAAACGTGTGCGATGTTCATCGAGCGATCTCCTGGTGGGGACATGGCAGGGCATTCAGGTGTTGCCCTGAGGTGAGTACCCACCAGCACGCGATTTGGATGCACTCAGATGAAAAAAAGAGCCTTGGCCGACAGCGCGCATGGTGGCCAGCGCTCTTCCTCCGAGGTCGAGCGCTCATCGGGCAATGGCGTTTTTTTACGCTTTCTTTATGCCGGCCTTTGCAGGTTGAGAAGATACTGGCGCGGCTTTTTCTGTCCCCCGCCTGCCTGCCCGCATTCAGTGTTTACGCAATACTGACGAGACGTTACCTGTGAGCCAATCCGCAATCGTTGAAAACCCGTCCCACGCCAACAAGAGCACAGGCGTCGGCCTGCTGGTCGCCGCCGTCGGGGTCGTCTATGGCGACATCGGCACCAGTCCCCTGTACACACTCAAGGAGGTGTTCTCCGGCCATTTCGGCGTGCAGGCCAACCTCGAGGGAGTGCTGGGCATCCTGTCGCTGGTGTTCTGGTCGCTGATCTGGGTGGTGTCGGTGAAATACGTCCTGTTCATCCTGCGCGCCAGCAACCAGGGCGAGGGCGGGATCATGGCGCTGACCGCGCTGGCCAGGCGGGCGGCACGTCCTTATCCGCGGCTGAGCAAGGTGCTGGTGCTGCTGGGGCTGTTCGGCGCAGCGCTGTTCTACGGCGACAGCATGATCACCCCGGCGATCTCCGTGCTGTCGGCGGTGGAAGGCCTGCAACTGGGCATCGATGGCATCGAGCACTGGGTAGTGCCCCTGGCGGTGGTGGTCCTGGTCGGGCTGTTCATCATCCAGAAGCACGGCACGGCGCGCATCGGCATACTGTTCGGGCCGGTGATGGTGCTGTGGTTCGTGGTGCTGGGGGCGCTCGGCATCCATGGCATCGTGCAGCGGCCCGAGGTGCTGCAGGCGCTGAACCCGTCCTGGGCGGCGCACTTCTTCGTGGCTCATCCGGGCATCGGCGTGGCGATCCTGGGCGCCGTGGTGCTGGCCTTGACCGGTGCCGAGGCGCTCTACGCCGACATGGGACACTTCGGCCGCAAGCCGATTTCCCGCGCCTGGTTCATGCTGGTGTTGCCGGGTCTGGTGCTGAACTATTTCGGCCAGGGCGCGCTGATCCTCGACAACCCGGCGGCGGTGCGCAACCCGTTCTACCTGCTGGCCCCGGAGTGGGGGCTGCTGCCGATGGTCGCGCTGGCCACCCTGGCCACCATCATTGCCTCACAGGCGGTGATCTCCGGCGCTTTCTCGCTGACCCGCCAGGCCATCCAGCTGGGCTATGTGCCGCGCATGTTCATCCAGCACACCTCCAGCGAAGAGCAGGGCCAGATCTATATTGGCATGGTCAACTGGGCGCTGATGGTCGGCGTGGTGTTGCTGGTGGTCGGTTTCGAGTCGTCCAGCGCCCTGGCTGCGGCCTATGGCGTCGCGGTGACCGGCACCATTCTGATTACCACGCTGCTGGCCTCGGCGGTGGTGCTGTTGCTATGGAAGGCCCCGCGCTGGCTGGCCATTCCCTTGCTGCTGGGCTTCCTGCTGGTGGACGGCCTGTACTTCGCCGCCAACGCGCCGAAGATCCTGCAGGGCGGCGCCTTCCCGGTGATCGCCGGCCTGGCGCTGTTCGTGCTGATGACCACCTGGAAGCGTGGGCGCAGCATCATCGTCGAACGCCTGGATGAAACCGCCTTGCCGCTGCCCTTGTTCATCGCCAGCGTGCAGGCGCAGCCGCCTCATCGCGTGCAGGGCACGGCGGTGTTCCTCACCGCCCGCTCCGATGCGGTGCCTCACGCGCTGTTGCACAACCTGCTGCACAACCAGGTGCTGCACGAGCAGGTGGTGCTGCTGACGGTGGTGTCGGAGGATTCGCCGCGGGTGACGCAGGACAAGCGCTTCGAGGTCGAGGCCTTCGGCCAGGGCTTCTTCAGGGTCAACCTGCACTTCGGCTTCATGGAGGAGCCTGACGTGCCCCTGGCGCTCAGCCATAGCAGCACGGCCGAGCTGGACTTCAGCCCCATGCGCACCACCTACTTCCTGAGCCGGGAAACCGTGGTGCCGACCAAGCGGATCGGCATGGCCAAGTGGCGCGAGCACTTGTTCGCCTTCTTGTTGAAGAACGCCAACAGCAACTTGCGGTATTTCAAGCTGCCGCTGAACAGGGTGATCGAGCTGGGGACCCAGGTCGAGATGTGAAGGGGGGCTCAAGGGGGCGGTGGTCCGCGATGACTGCGAGGGGCGAGCGCTTCCTCCCGAGCAATAGCATGAATCAAGCCCGCAGCAGATGAACAGCCAGCCCGGCCACGGCGCAGGCAAACAGCACCTGAATCACCCCCCGCTTGAAGCGGAACAAGGCGACTGCCGCAGCAAACGCGATCACCGCTGAGGGCCAGTCGAATGCCCCACTGAAACCCTTTGGCCAAAGCACGTGGTAGCCAAAGAACAGGGCCAGGTTCAGGATCACGCCCACGACCGCCGCGGTGATGCCGGTCAGCGGTGCGGTGAACTTCATCTCGTTGTGCGTCGACTCCACCAACGGGCCACCGGCGAGGATGAAGAGGAATGATGGCAGGAACGTGAACCAGGTGACCAGGCTCGCCGCGACCGCACCGGCGAGAAACGGGTGCTCGGTACCGAACATGGGATGCACGTAGCCCCCAACGAAACCGACAAAGGCGACCACCATGATCAGTGGTCCCGGCGTCGTTTCTCCCAAGGCGAGGCCATCGATCATCTGGGTCGGCGTCAGCCAGCCGTAGTGTCCGACAGCGCCCTGGTAGACATAGGGCAGCACCGCGTAGGCACCACCAAAGGTCAGCAGTGCGGCCTTGGTGAAGAACCAGCCCATCTGTGGCAGGGTTGCGCCCCAGCCAAACGACAGCGTCAGCAGCCCCATGGGCAGGACCCAGAGTGCGGCACCGACCACAAGCAGGCGCAACAGGTGCCCCCAACCGAATCGGGCGTGCGTGGGAGCCGGGGTGTCGTCATCGATCAGTGCCGGGCCATGGTTATGCTTTGCGGTTCCGTGACCGCCACCGATCACGAACTGGGCTGGGGCAAGGCGGCCTCCCACATAACCGATGATCGCGGCCACCAGCACGATCAGCGGGAACGGCACGTTGAGGGCGAAGATGGCAACGAACGAGGCGCCGGCCATGGCCCATAACCAGCCATGCTTCAACGCGCGCGAACCGATCCGGTGGGCTGCGTGGACGACGATTGCCGTGACCGCCGGCTTGATGCCATAGAAGATCCCTGCCACTACCGGGACCTCACCGAAGGCGATATAGACCCAGGACAGACCGATCAGGATGAACAGTGAAGGCAATACGAACAACGCGCCGGCAATCACCCCGCCCCAGGAGCGGTGCATGAGCCAGCCGATGTAGGTGGCCAACTGCTGAGCCTCAGGGCCGGGCAACAACATGCAGTAATTCAGCGCATGCAAGAACCGCTTCTCGCTGATCCAGCGCCGGCGCTCGACCAGCTCCTGATGCATGATCGAGATCTGCCCGGCGGGCCCGCCGAAACTGATGAATCCCAACTTGAGCCAGAACAGGAAGGCTTCATACAAACTGACCGGCTGCCGGGTGTCTTGCGAAGGTGGCTGTGTGCTCACAGCGGAGGGAGTATCAACCATTTTGAGCTTCCTCACTTGCGAACGCCGCCAGCAGGCCATCGAAAATGTCCTCGGCTACCGTTTTCAGTTGATCGTCATCGCCGACATTTTCTCTCAAGCCCGCGAGCATACGCGTTTTCAGAGGCCGCATTCCAGCGCGGGCAGCGTCGATCGTGAGCAGGTGTCTTAGAACGATTATGAGGAAAACTAAAGATCAGCTTAAAATAAATGAGCTTTCCTCAAGGTGTTCATCTGCTGACAATCCCCCCATTGAATTTTTCCTTCGAAGCCGGGCAAGCCGGAAGACTTTTCAGGATCTACTTCGGGAATGAGGGTACCGGGTCACAATGAATAAAGAATTTACCTTCGCGATTAGTAGTATTCGTTTCGACGAAGACTATCGACCTGCGGACAACACGCGCATCACCACCAACTTTGCCAACCTGGCCAGGGGCGAGAGCCGTCAGCAAAACCTGCGTAACACGCTGGCGATGATCGACAATCGCTTCAATGCCCTGGCGCATTGGGACAACCCCAAGGGTGACCGTTATTCGGTAGAGCTCGATATCGTTTCCGTCGAGATGAAGATCGCGGATGAACAGACGGGCGATGCCTTGCCGTTGATTGAAATCCTGAAAACCAGCATTGTCGATCACAAGACCCACGAGCGCATCGAAGGCATTGTCGGGAACAATTTCTCCTCGTACGTGCGGGACTATGACTTCAGCGTGCTGTTGCTGGACCACAACAAGGGGCAGTCCGGCTTCAGCACGCCGCAGGCATTTGGCGAACTGCACGGGAAACTGTTCAAGTGCTTCGTGAACTCGAGCACTTTCAGGGAGCATTTCAACAAACTGCCGGTCATCTGCCTGAGCGTTTCGAGCAGCAAGACCTACCATCGCACTGAAAATCAGCACCCGGTCCTGGGTTATGAATACCAGCAGGATGAGTACTCATTGACCGATGAGTACTTCGCCAAGATGGGCCTGAAGGTGCGCTACTTCATGCCGCCGAACAGCGTCGCGCCGTTGGCGTTCTATTTTGCCGGCGACTTGCTGGGTGATTACACCAACCTGGAACTGATCAGCACCATCAGCACGATGGACACCTTCCAGAAGATCTACCGCCCCGAGATCTACAACGCGAACTCGGCGGCAGGCAAGTCCTATCAGCCCAGCCTGAAGCACCAGGACTACTCGTTGACTCGAATTGTCTACGACCGCGAAGAGCGCAGCCGTCTGGCCATAGAGCAAGGCAAGTTTGCCGAAGAACAATTTATCAAGCCGTACCACGCTGTGCTGCAGCAATGGTCCGCTCATTACGCTGTTTGATCGATCGAATACACAAGGCCTTGGGTCATGAAAAAACTACTCCCCACTTCGACTGCCGGCAGCCTGCCCAAACCGTCCTGGCTGGCACAGCCGGAAACCCTCTGGTCGCCCTGGAAGCTGCAAGACGAGGCGCTGATCGAGGGCAAGCAGGATGCGTTGCGTCTGTCGCTGCAAGAACAGCAACATGCCGGTATCGACATCGTCAGCGACGGTGAGCAAACTCGCCAGCACTTCGTCACCACCTTCATCGAACACCTCGACGGCGTTGATTTCGAGAAGCGCGAAACCGTGCGTATTCGTGATCGCTACGATGCCAGCGTGCCGACCGTAGTGGGTGCCGTTGCGCGCCGTAAGCCGGTGTTCGTCGAAGATGCCAAGTTCCTGCGTCAGCAAACCTCGCAGCCGATCAAATGGGCGCTGCCAGGCCCCATGACGATGATCGATACGCTGTATGACGCGCACTATAAAAGCCGCGAAAAGCTGGCCTGGGAATTCGCCAAGATCCTCAACGAGGAAGCCCGCGAGCTTGAGGCTGCCGGCGTTGACATCATCCAGTTCGACGAACCGGCCTTCAACGTGTTCTTCGACGAGGTGAACGACTGGGGCGTTGCCACCCTGGAGCGGGCCATCGAAGGCCTCAAGTGCGAAACGGCCGTGCACATCTGCTATGGCTATGGCATCAAGGCCAATACCGACTGGAAGAAGACCCTGGGTTCGGAGTGGCGCCAGTATGAGGAGGCGTTCCCCAAACTGCAGAAATCCAAGATCGATATCGTCTCGCTGGAGTGCCACAACTCCCACGTTCCGATGGAGCTGATCGATCTGATCCGCGGCAAGAAGGTGATGGTTGGAGCCATCGACGTGGCCAACCACGCCATCGAAACCCCGGAGGAAGTGGCCAATACCCTGCGTAAAGCGCTTCAGTTCGTGGATGCCGACAAGCTCTACCCGTGCACCAACTGCGGCATGGCGCCGTTGCCGCGTGCCGTGGCACGCGGCAAGTTGAATGCCTTGAGCGCAGGTGCAGAGATCGTGCGACGAGAGCTCGCGAAGTAAGGCTGAGCGCGAGGTGGAAGGGGCGGGGCGCGCAGCTTCGGCCCTTTCCCATTGCTGACGGGTCGCACTCCATATCCAGGATCTACTATGTCGCTCTTCAGTACTGCCATCGAGCCTCTGCGCTTTCGCGAAGCGCTCGGGCACTACGCCTCCGGCATCACGGTGATCACCTCGCACTGTGATGGCGAGCCGCTCGGCTTTACCTGCCAGTCGTTCTACAGCGTGTCGATGAACCCGCCGCTGGTGTCATTCAGCGTCATGTCCAATTCGGCCAGCTACCCCGGGATTCGCAAAGCCGGCCGCTTCGCGGTCAATATCCTGTCGGGTGAGCAGGTCGGGATTTCCAACCAGTTCTCACGGCGCGGCACGGACAAGTGGCAGGGCGTCGACTGGCAGGCCTCGCCGCTGGGCAACCCAATCATCGCAGGCAGCCTGCATTGGCTCGATTGCGAGATTCACGCCGAACACGCCGCCGGTGACCATCTGATCGTGATTGGCGAGGTGAAAGCGCTGAACTTGCAGGAAGCGGCGGCTGCCCAGCCATTGCTGTACTTCAAGGGGCAGTATTGCAACCTCGCCGAGCTCAGCCCGGCCTGAGCCTTGGCAATGGCCAGCACGGCCGAGGTCCAGCCACGCTCTGGGATTTACCGGCATGCCCACGCCACCCACTTCATGGATGGCACCGACGATGCGCTGGTCAGTGCCCTGGGCAGACAGTTGATTGGCGCGTATCAGGGGGCGGCGGGGTGAATTTTGTCGCGCCTTCTTCGTCACCCGTGGATTGGACAGGTTCATCGGACGAGGAGGGCCCGTGCAGACTGATCACGTATTGAGCAGGCAGCCTTCCACCTGGCTGTTGCGCAGCTTGCTGGCCGCATCACTTGGACATGTAGTCGATCACTGCCTGGTAGTCCTCGGCGGTGCAGTCCATGCACAGGCCTCGCGCCGGCATGGCGGTGAAGCCGGTCTTCAGAGCAGGATGTAGTCACTGAACTGGCGGATACCTCCATGCTCGCCCTTGACCAGATGCACATAGCGTCCCGCCACCAGATCGACCGGCAGGCAATCGTCGACGTCGAGCACAGCGTCGGTATGCGGCTTGAGCCAATCAGATGCCATGCGTTGCTTGCCCAGGCGCTTGGCCTCGGCCTTGTCGGTGGCCGCCACCAGCAGGTAGCGATGCGCTTCACCGAATACCTGCCGTTCATAGCCGCCCAGGTTCAGGAAGAACAGGCGCATGGTGTCGGGGCCCGGAGCCACCTGGCTCAGTTCGACGCGATAACCATCGACACCGGCAACTTCCAGCCAGGAGTCGATGTGCAGGCCTTCGGCGCTGCCGAACCAGGCTTCGCGCAATTGCGGATAGAGCTGTTCCAGCGTATCGGCCTGGGCGAAGACCACATCGTGGACTTCGATGTGGGCTCGAGGGTGACGACCGCCGAGCATGACGATGTAGAGCATGATCAATCCTTCAGGGCAGCAAAAAGCGCTGTGGTGTGAACACTACAACGCTGTTCGCCAAGCACGCAATCAGCGTAACGGTTGCCTGAACACCCTGTGCAGACGTCGCCAGGCCACCGATGCTCATGGCAACGAGCAGGCTTTCGCGTAGCAGCGGCCTGGCCAGCCGGCGTTGTCAATCCCAGCTATGCAGCAGTTTTAACAAACAGCGGCCGAACCGTTGCGTGTGCGACCAGCTCGCCGTTCGGCGTTTCGCCTGGGCACCTTGGGGCGCCTTTGACGTGCTCATAATCACGCTTTGTGTGTTTGCAGCAGGTTTGCGTAAGGCCTATGCGTTGCTGACCTTGGCTTTCGTGCCTGTCGATAGTGCGGACTTGGCGATATTGCTAGTGACCTGATCGAAGTCTGGCGCTGTCCATCAAAATCTATACGGTTGCAACGAATAAATGTACAAGGTGCTATTGTTGTACAGTATTTGCGTGCGATCGAGGTCATTATGGCGCACCGTACTCGTTGGACTTGCCTTTGTCTGTTACTGGTTATCTTCTCGGCGGGCGCGAGCTGGAGGGCCGAGCTGCCTGGTGCGCAACGGCTCGGGAGTGGTGAGTTTCTTCTCCATCTGGCTAGACCCACGCTCCAGGGGCCCGCAACTGCGCCTGCTTGGGCTGGCTAGCAACGACTGAGGAACATGAACATGTACAAAGTACTGTTGCTGGTTTCCTGCGTGCTTCTGGGCAGCTGCCGCAATGTCGTTGTCGAGCACTATGCCCAGGAGCAACCGAAACTCGACCTGGCTGCATTCTTCTCGCGGCCGGTGCAGGCCTGGGGGATGTTCCAGAAGCGTTCCGGGGAAGTGGTCAAGCGCTTCCATGTGCGTATCGACAGCCGCCGCGAAGGTGAGCGACTGATCCTCGACGAACATTTTCTCTATAGCGATGGCACGCGCCAGCAGCGTACCTGGACACTGGTGCCAGACGGCCCTGGTCGCTGGCGCGGAACAGCAGGAGATGTGATCGGCGAGGCGCACGGTGAAGTGGCGGGTAACGCGTTGCGATGGCGTTACCAGCTGGACCTGCCAGTTGACGGGCGGCACTGGCAGGTAGACCTGGACGACTGGATGTACCTCATGGATGACGACACCCTGATCAACCGTTCAAGCATGAGCAAGCTGGGCGTCGAAATCGGCCAGATCACCCTGTTTTTCCGCCGCCAGCCAGAGGGCACACAATGAACCTGATAGCGCTTACCCAGCTGGTCTCGACCGGCGCAGCAAAGGAGCTTGAACTGCTGTCGCTGGAGGGCGGCTTCTACCTTCTGCGCGCCTTGACCGACGCCGGCCCCGTGACATTGAGCGATGCCCATGGGCAGCCCGTTCGCGTGCGTTCCACTACCGAGCTGCGGCAGCTGTTGGCCGACCTGCCACCCGTGCCTTGCATGCTGGTACAGCAGGTGGTGCATGATGAGATGTGCGGGCAACGTGACGGCCCCATTGCGCCGCTTCGCGTACCGGTCACGCTCACCAGCCAGTGGTAGCCTGAACGATGCGCCTGGGCCTTGTGCTGGGTGACCAGCTGTCGTTCGACTTGGCGAGCCTGGCTGCCCTTGACCCCGCCCGCGATGCTGTTCTGATGGCGGAAGTGGAGGGTGAGGCTCGCTATGTGCCGCATCATCCGCTCAAGATCGTGCTCATCTTCAGTGCCATGCGGCACTTTGCCCAGACCCTGCGTGAGCGGGGTTGGCAGGTGCATTATGTCGAGCTTGATGCTGACGGCAACAGCGGCAGCATCGTTGGCGAGTTGCATCGCTGGCAAGAAGCCCTGGGCGCCACGCAAATTCACCTGACCGAGTGCGGGGAATGGCGCCTGGAGCAGGCTCTGCGTGATGCCGGTTTGCCCCTCGTGTGGCATCGCGACACGCGTTTTCTGTGCTCTCGCGAAGCCTTTGCGCGCTGGGCCCACGAGCGTCGTCAGCTGCGTATGGAGCACTTCTACCGGGGCATGCGCAAGCGAACCGGCCTGCTTATGCAGCCCGACGGCAGCCCGGCAG
This sequence comes from Pseudomonas sp. DrBHI1, assembly GCF_002205115.1. Taxonomy (NCBI): domain Bacteria; kingdom Pseudomonadati; phylum Pseudomonadota; class Gammaproteobacteria; order Pseudomonadales; family Pseudomonadaceae; genus Pseudomonas; species Pseudomonas sp. DrBHI1. The sequence continues at coordinate 222,488 of NZ_NIBE01000057.1, read as the reverse complement.
GTGGGGCCTGGAATTTTGATGGTGACAACCGCAAGCCCCTGCCTCGCCAGTTGCGTGGGCCGTTCGCTGCGCAGTTCGCGCAGGACGGGATCACAGCAGCGGTGGTCGCCTTGGTACGACGGCGCTTCAGCGAACACTACGGGGACATCGACGGCTTTGACTACCCCGTGACCCACGCCGAGGCAAAGCAGCTGTGGCAGCACTTTCTGGATTTTGGCCTGGCGGCTTTCGGCGACTACCAGGACGCGATGGCCGAGGGCGAGCCGTACCTGTTCCATGCGCGCATCAGTGCGGCGCTCAACATCGGGCTTCTGGATGTGCGATGTGTGTGTGAAGAGGTCGACAAGGCCTGGCGCGAGGGGCGGGTGCCGCTCAATGCAGCGGAAGGCTTCATTCGCCAGTTGATCGGCTGGCGCGAGTATGTGCGCGGTATCTATTGGCTGCGCATGCCTGAGTATGCCGGGCTCAATCACCTGGGCAACGACCGAGCGTTACCTGAATTCTATTGGACCGGGCGCACCCGCATGCGCTGCATGGAGCAAGCCATCGGGCAGACCCTGCGGTTGGGCTACGCGCACCATATCCAGCGGTTGATGGTGACCGGCAACTTCGCCTTGCTGGCGGGTATCGTGCCTACCGCGATTTGCGAGTGGTACCTGGCGGTATATATGGATGCCTTCGACTGGGTCGAGCTGCCCAACACGCTTGGCATGGTGATGCACGCCGACGGCGGCTACCTGGGGTCCAAGCCATACTGCGCCAGTGGTCGTTACATCCAGCGCATGTCCGATCATTGCCAGGCGTGCAGTTACAAGGTGAATCATGTGATCGAGGACGACGGCTGCCCGTTCAATGCCCTGTACTGGCATTTCCTCATCCGCCATCGCTCCTTGCTGTCGACGAACCCGCGTTTGGCTCTGGTCTATCGCAGCCTTGATGGCATGACTGCTAGTCGGCGCGACGCCGTGTGGCAGCGTGGCCAAGCACTGTTGGCGCAGCTTGATGCGCAGCAGCCGTTATGAAAAAGAGTCTTTTGCCCAGCAAGGTCTGCGTGGCATGTGATCGGCCGTTCAACTGGCGCAAGCGCTGGGCCCGCTGTTGGGACCAAGTGCGCTACTGTTCAGAGCGATGCCGCAGGTCAGCGCCGCGCCGCGAGGCGCGCGAGCAGTGGCATGGCCAAGGCCCATATCGGCATCAGTAGCAGGCCGGTTTGCAGCGCGCCAAGCGGCAGGGCGACATCCGCAAACCTTGCGCCGCCTACGTAGGCCAACGGGCCACCCCGTGCACCCATCCCTCTTGAAGCGCGCATCGTGGCGCTGTGCAATGTGTATGACGCCTTGTGCATGCCCCATCCCTACAAACCCAGGTAGAGCCGCGCCCAAGCCTTCCTCCTGGAGCAGTCAGGGCAGCATTTTGATCCGCATTTGGTCCAGGTCATCCAAGGATGCTTCGAGCAAATCGAGCAGTATTTCGAATCATCCAAAACGGCACAGGGCCTTCGCCTACAAAGGTGGGTGTTTGTGGCAGTTAGCCGTCAGGCCGAATTCACCTGAAGTCGAAAACGTCACTTCAGATTCTATTCAGATTCGACCCCGATAATCCCCCCGTCGAACCCAATCGGGGGGAGTTTCATGACCGAATCTCAATGGAGCAGTCTGCTCCCGCTACCCATCGGTAGCCATGCCGACCACCGCGCGCAGCTTTCGCTTTGTCTGGAGGGAGATGCTTCACGTGCGGATCTTGAGCAATTCATCCACGCGTGCTTCGCCGCCGTGCATCAAGCGAATGTGCAGCATTACCTGCCAGAACTCCTGGCATTGCATGACAGCCACGGCCGCCTGATCGCCGCGGCCGGCATGCGCCCGGCCAGCCAGGGTCCAGTATTTCTCGAACGGTACCTGGACGTGCCTTTGGAAACCGCCGTTTCTCAAGTTGCGGGTATTTCATTGGATCGCACCTGCATAGTCGAGGTAGGAAACCTGGCCTCCCTCAGCGCTGGCAGTGCTCGCATCATGATCATCGCTGTCACGTGGTTGTTGGCCAACCGCGGCCTTGAGTGGGTCACGTTCACTGGGGCGGCGACACTGATAAACAGTTTTCAACGGCTTGGGCTTACGCCCTGCGTGTTGGCCGCCGCCGATCCCGATCGCCTACAGGGGCAGATGGATCAGTGGGGGACCTACTATGACCAACATCCGCAGGTGTTTGCCGGAAACATCGGCTATGGCTTCGACGCCCTGTCCCGAGCCGGCGTGTTCCAAAGGCTGGGTTTTCCAGTGCTCGCCGAGGAGACTGGCCATGCCGCGTGAACTGGAGCGGTTTCAAGAGCTGCTGATGTCGTTCGCCCGAGATCATGCCGGTGCCGTGGCGGTGAAAGGTGATGCTCACAGCTACACATACCGGCAGTTACTCGGTGAAGTGGGACTGCGAGCCCATGTGCTGCACCGGCAACCTGCTGGGGCATTGGTGCTGGCCCTGGATAACGGCCCTGATCTGCTGTTCTGGGACCTGGCCGCCTTGTTCGCGGCGCGCCCCTGCGTGATCGTGCCGTCGTTCTTCAGCGCGACGCAGTTTGATCACTGCATTGCTCAGAGTGGTGCTTCAACCGTGCTTTGCACGACGCAGTGGGAGCCGCGACTGGTCAGTGAGGGGTTTGTTCAGGAAGGTGAGTTCTGGGTGCGCGAGCGGCTGGCCAGCGCCCGATTGCCTGATGGTACCGCCAAGATTACCTACACCTCTGGCAGCACCGGGCACCCTAAAGGTGTCTGCCTGAGCGCTGACGCCATGCTGCGGGTAGCACGGGAATTGGAGGCGGCAAGCCGGCCCACTGAACCGCAACAGTACCTGGCCGTGCTGCCTTTGGGCGTATTGCTGGAGAACCTCGGCGTATATGCCGCACTGATGGCGGGTGCCTGCGTACAGCTCTATCCGCAGCATCAGTTGGGCATGGGCGGGGCAAGTCAGGTGGATTTCAAGCGACTGCTGGGCGCCATTGCCCTCAGTGGTGCGCAGAGCCTGATCCTCGTTCCGCAGTTGCTGATGGGGCTGGTCACGGCCATCGAGCGCGGGTTGATGCGCGTTGGCCCACTGCGTTTCGTGGCGGTGGGCGGTGCCCGGGTATCGCCAAGCCTGCTAGCCCGGGCCGAGGCGGTCGGGTTGCCGGTGTTCGAAGGCTACGGCTTGTCGGAGTGTGCCTCCGTGGTCGCATTGAATCGCCCTGGTGCCGTACGCCACGGCAGCGTCGGCCAGCCATTGCCCCATGTGCAAGTGCGTATTGCCGACGACGGCGAGGTGCTGGTGGCCGGCTCGACACTGCTTGGCTACCTTGAGGACGCCCCGGTGACCCAGTCCTGGTGGGCAACGGGCGACCTGGGCCACCTCGACGAAGAAGGCTATCTGTTCCTCGATGGACGCAAGAAACACCAGTTCATCACCAGCTTCGGGCGCAACGTCAACCCGGAGTGGGTAGAAGCCGAACTCACCCAGAGCGGCGTCATCGCCCAGGCATTCGTGCATGGCGAAGCCTTGCCGCACAACCTGGCTCTGCTTTGGCCTCTTGACCCTGCCGCCAGCGACGATGCCATCGAACAGGCCGTGCAGCAGTGCAACGCGCAGTTGCCCGACTACGCCCGGGTACATACCTGGCGGCGCTTGCCGGCCCCCTTCAGCACCCGTGACGAAACCCTGACTGCCAACGGCCGCCCGCGACGCGAGGCGATCCTGCAGCACTACCAAACCCTGTTATCCGACATCTCGTTGTGAGGCTCCCCATGTCCTTTTTCGACACCCTGCAACTACAAACAACCCAAGAGCGTCAGGCGTTGTTCGCCGTGCCGGTGATCCGTGACGCCCTGGCCGGCCAGGTCAGCCTGGACAGTTACATTGCCTTCCTGACCCAGGCCTACCACCATGTCCGCCACACGGTTCCGCTGATGATGGCCTGTGGCGCGCGCTTGCCGTCGCGCCTGGAGTGGCTGCGCGGCGCGGTGTGCGAGTACATCGACGAGGAATACGGCCATGAGCAGTGGATCCTCAACGATATCAACGCCTGTGGTGGTGATTGGGAGGCGGTGCGCGATGGTCGGCCGGCGCGGTCGATCGAGCTGATGGTCGCCTACCTCTACGACCAGATCGCCCGCGGCAACCCGGTCGGGCTCTTCGGCATGGTCAACGTGCTCGAAGGCACCAGCATCGCCCTGGCCACCCAAGCGGCGGGCACGATCAAAACCACACTGAACCTGCCTGACAAGGCGTTCAGCTACCTGAGCTCCCATGGGGCGCTGGACCAGGACCACATGGTGACCTACAAGCAACTGATGGACCGCCTCGATGATGCCGCAGACCAGCAGGCCGTCATCCATGCGGCGAAGGTCGTCTATCACTTGTACACCGAAATGTTCCAAGGCTTGCCGCGCGCGGGGCAGCGAGAGGTGCATCATGCGCTTGCCTGAGTCCGTGGTGATCCTCACCGGCGCCAGTGGCGGCATCGGCCTGGAGCTGGCCGAACAGTTGTGCGCTGCCGGTGCCCAGGTACTGGCTGTCAGTCGGCACATGGGCAAGCTGGCAGGCTTGATGAATCGCTACCCGGATCGCCTGCGTTGGCAGGAGGCCGACTTGCGCAGCCAGGCGGGGCGCGAACAGGTCGTGAGCCGAGCCCGCGAGATGGGCACTGTCAACGTGCTGATCAACGCGGCCGGCGTGAATCGCTTCGCCCTGCTCGACCAATTGGACGAGCACGCGCTCGACGAGCTGCTGGACATCAACCTCAAGGCACCGCTGCAGCTGACGCGCGCCTGCCTGCCGCTGCTGCGTGCTCAGCCCAAGGCACTGGTGGTCAATGTCGGGTCCACCTATGGCTCGATCGGCTATCCCGGCTACGCCACCTACTGCGCCAGCAAGTTCGCCCTGCGCGGTTTCTCCGAGGCACTGCGACGCGAGCTGGCCGACACCACGGTCAACGTCTTGTATGCCGCCCCCCGGGCGACCCGTACCGGCATGAACAGCAGTGCTGCGACTGCGCTCAATCAAGCGCTTAAAGTCGGTATGGACGACCCGGCGGATGTTGCTCGCGCCGTGCTCGAGGCGGTGCAGTCCGAGCGCAGCGAACTTTACCTGGGGTGGCCGGAAAAGCTTTTCGTGCGCATCAACAGCATGTTGCCGGGCGTGGTCGACCGTGCACTGCGCAAGCAACTGCCCGTCATTCGGCGCTATATCGCTAACCACTCCAAGGAGTCGATCAAATGAAGCGTCTGTTCGTCGCCAGCTTGTTGGCATTCGCACCCTTGACCTGGGCATTGGACCAGGCAGGCACACAGCACCTGAGCGATCTGCAGCAGCACTGGGCGCAGATCCAGTACCAGGTACCCAAGGACAAACGTGCCGACGCCTTTGAAAAGCTCTCCGCTGACGCGGCGGCATTCGTTCATCAGTACCCCGGATCACCTGAGCCGTTGATCTGGCAAGGCATCATCGACAGCAGCTGGGCGGGCGCCACTGGTGGCCTCGGCGCACTGGGCAAGGTCAAGGCGGCGAAGGCCAGTCTTGAGCAGGCCATGAAACTGGACCCCAATGCCCTGCAGGGTTCGGCCTATACCAGCCTGGGCACTTTGTACGACCAGGTGCCCGGCTGGCCAATCGGTTTCGGCGACACCGACAAGGCTGACGCCCTGCTGCGCAAGGCGCTGCAAATCAACCCAAATGGTATCGACAGCAACTATTTCTGGGCCGATCATCTGTATCGACAAAAGCGCTACCCTGAGGCTACTGCTGCTCTGCAGAAAGCCTTGCAGGCCCCGGCCCGCCCAGGGCGTGAGTTGGCTGACCAGGGCCGGCGTGCCGATATCGATGTTTTAATGAAAGCGATCAAGGACAAACAGGACTGAACATGCGGCTGCTGCTGGTTGAGGACGACATCGCACTGGGAGAGGGCATCTGCGACGGCTTGCGCCAGGAAGGCTATACGCTCGACTGGTTGCGTGACGGCGTCAGTGGCTTGCATGCGCTGCAGCATGAAGCCTTCGACCTGGTGATCCTGGACCTTGGCCTGCCGCGCATGGATGGCCTGGAACTGCTGCGGCGGGTGCGCGCCGGCGGCGACAGCCTGCCGGTGCTGATCCTCACCGCGCGGGATGCGCTGGACGACCGCATTACCGGGCTTGATGCCGGTGCCGACGATTACCTGGTGAAACCTTTCGACCTCAACGAACTGAAGGCACGCTTGCGCGCGTTGCTGCGGCGCAGTGCGGGGCGAGCGAAGGTAGTGGTCGAGCATGCCGGGGTCAGCCTCGACCCTGCCACCCAGCAAGTGCACTACAACGGTGTCGAAGTGGTGCTGACCCCGAAGGAGTATGTGCTGTTACATGAACTGTTGGCGCAACCCGGCAAGGTATTCACCCGCGAGCGCTTGACCCAGCTGCTGTATGGCTGGGACGAAGAGCCCGAGAGCAATACGCTGGAGGTGAACATCTACCACCTGCGCAAGAAGCTGTTCAACGGGTTGATCCGAACGGTACGCGGCATCGGCTACCTGGTCGAGGCCAAGGCATGAGCTCGCTGCGCCAGCGCACACTGTGGCGGGTGATGTTGTTGCTGCTGCTCGGCACCGGTCTGCTGGCGCTCTACAACTACCACGATAGCCGCCGCGAAATTAACGAGGTGTATGACGCCCATCTCGCCCAGAACGCCCGCCTGCTGCAGGGTGTCATGAGCCTGCCGGTGCAGGACGGCTCGCGTGAGGCGCTGTACCAGGCCTTCAATGAGGCGTTGGGCAGGGCAGGGCGACATCAGGTGGGGCACCCTTACGAAAGCAAGCTGGCTTTTCAGGTCTGGCAGGTCGGCGGAGCCCTTCTGGTGCATACACCCAGCGCGCCAGCGTTCGATTCGCCACCGACGGTACCAGGCTTTTACGACTTCACCAGCGGCGGCGAACAATGGCGCGGTTTCGTCTTGCCGGTGCCGGAAAAACGCTGGGTGATCTGGGTCGGCGAGCGTGATGACGTACGCTACGACCTGATCGACCGTATTGTCCGCCATACCCTGTTCCCGTTCCTCCTGGGCAGCTTGGCATTGGCGCTGTTGGTCTGGGCGGCGATCGGCTGGGGGCTGCGGCCGTTACAGAACATGGCCAATGTCATCCGTGCGCGCCACGCCGACTCCCTTGAGCCATTGCAACTGGTGCCGCTTCCCTCGGAGCTTGAGCCGATGCAGGCCGCCATCAATCGCCTGTTGGCGCAGATCGAGGACCTTTTGCGGCGTGAGCATCGGTTCATTGCCGATGCCGCTCACGAAATGCGCACGCCGCTGGCCGTCCTGCGCCTGCATGCACAGAACGCGCTGGCCGCCAGCAACGACATGGAGCGGCAAAAAGCGCTGGGGTTCTTGATGGGCGGGGTCGACCGGCTGACCCGGGTGGTCAACCAGTTGCTGACACTCGCCCGCGTCGAGCCGAAACTGGGGCAGCGTGCCAGTACCTGCGTCGACCTGGCTGAGGTGGTTACCGAGACCTTGGCTGAGCTGACCCCGTGGATACTTGATCGCGGCCTGGAGCCCTCGCTGGAGATCGGTGAAGGCGACCATCACCTGGCGATCGATGCTGGCGCGTTGGGCATTGCGCTACAGAACCTGGTGTCCAACGCGGTTGAACATTCACCTCCGGCAGGCCGCATAACCGTATCACTCAGGCGTCTGGATGGCGCCTTGGAGCTAGTGGTCGAGGACGAGGGGCCAGGTATCGATGAAGCAAGCCTTTCTCGTGTATTCGAGCGCTTCTATAGCCGCAACAGCCCGAATGGCGCCGGCCTTGGTCTGTCGATCGTTGCGACCATCATCGATCGCCTGGGCGGGCAGGTCCGGTTGGAGAATCGAGCGGGCGGGGGACTGGCCGCCACCTTGCTGCTGCCAAGGGATTGAGTCCATCGGCACATGCGCTGGCCAAGTCCTGCCGATGACCTGCGCCGCCCGGGCTTGAACTGGCACTGAGCCTCGCCGCCGGTGCGGCGAGGCCAGGAGGGCAGCAGTTGTGCGACTGCCTGGCCATCCTTCTGGCGGCGTTGGTCTTGTGCACGATCAGGTACATCGGTGGGGACGGCATCGGGTAAACGCCCACCTGGCCGAGATGGGCCAAAATGCGACCCGCCGTCACAGTACCTGAGACTGAACGAAGGGTTGCGGCAGCGCCGTAACTTTGATGGCACGCACTGGCACGGCAAATTTGGCGCCGATTCGGGTGAAGCGTTCGAGCAGGTGAAAGTTGATGGCCTGTTGAATATCCATGTAGAGGTTATAGCCAGGGTCTCTCACGATATAGACGCATTCGAACTCCAGCGCCTCTTTGCCAAAGCCGCGCAAGTGAGCGCGGTCGAAACGCACCTGCTGCTGGGCCTTGATCGCCTCTTCGACGATGGCGGGCGCCTGTTTCACCGCCTCGGTGGGCGTGTCGTAGGACAAGCCGAACTCGAACACAATACGTCGTTCCTGCAAGCGCTTGTAGTTCTGGATGGTGCTGCTGATCATGCTGGCATTGGCCATGACGATCTGCTCACCGCCCAGGCTGCGGATGCGAGTAGTCTTCAGCCCAACATGTTCCACCGTGCCGGCCAGTGGGCCGATGACGATGAAATCACCGACTTCGAAGGGTTTGTCGACGGCAATCGACAATGAGGCGAACAGGTCACCCAGGATGTTCTGCACGGCCAGGGCCACGGCAATGCCGCCCACACCCAGGCTGGCCACGAAGGCGGTGATATTGACGCCGAGATTGGACAGCATGGCCAGCAACACTACCGACCACAGCAGCACCCGTGCCCCCCAGGCCGAAAGCGTGGCCAATGCACTGCCTTGATACAGGCCGTCGGCGCTGTGCCGGCTGAAGTAGCGTGTCAGCCCCAGCGCGATGGCGCGATTGACCCAGAGGCCGATCTGCAAGGCGGCGACCACGAACCACAAGCTACTGACCCGGCCCAACCAGCGCTCGGGCAGGTCCAGCATGCTCAAACCGACCAGCAGCGAAGCGAGCAGCAGCAGGCTGTTGCTGGTACCAGCCAGTACCTTGGCCAGCACCTGACTCATCGCCCCGTCATGTTCGGACCAGCGCTGCACCCGGCGCATCAACAGGCCGATGACAGCTCTGGCAATCACGAACGTCAGCACGGCAACGCACAGCGCTACCAACAGGTTGAGGATGGAAATGCCGAAGAATGTGGTGTCGGTGAACAGTTCGATGATTCGATCATTCATGGGGAGCCCACCTCCAGATGGCTCAAGGCAGGGCCGCAAGGCGGCCCCTGGGATTGCGCGGTGACGTGTGGGTTACTTGCCGTGGGTGGCTTTCAGCGCCCTGGCCTGTTCCAGATGGTGTTGCAGCGTTGGCAGCTTGTCGCTGGCAAAGGCCTTCAGCTCAGGCTTGTCGGAGGAGGCGGCCTCTTTCTTGAACAGTTCCACGGCCTTTTCGTGCGCGTCGACCTGGTTATTGACGTAGGACCGGTCGAACGACTCCTCGCGCCATTCGAGGATCATCTTCTTGACCTTGTCGGTCAGCGCCGCCTCGTCGGGCACGCTGATGTCCAGCTTGCGGGCGATATCACCGAGTTCCTGGTTGGCTTTGGTATGGTCTGTGACCATTTGCTGGGCGAATTGCTTGATGTCTGCGCTTTGGCTCTTTTCGTGCGCCAGGTTGCCGGTGACCACTTCGGCGATACCGGCTTCAGTGGCCGCATCGACGAAATCGTCCGAAGACGCTGCCTGTACCTGCAGCGAAGCCAGGCCCATCAACAGGGTTACCCCGGCGATTTTCAAGAATGGTTTGTTCATCTTTCACTCCTTCGCTTGGTGGCTGCGACCTCTATGCCGCAATCGGTTGAGCCGTAGGAGCAGGTGAAGGTTTAGTTTTTCTCGAATAACCGGCCACTGTGAGGGCGCAACCGGCGTTTTGGGCACCGCTCATCCACTATGTCGCAATCAGAACGAACTCACGGGTACCGTTCAGACTTGTCCAGCAGATGGCATGTAGAAGGAACTTTACCGATCTTGCGATCCTCCACCGGATGCGAGTGCTTCACCGAAATATTTCATGAACAGCCCGTTCAGAAAGGGGCAAGACCCTGACGGTGAATACATCACACTCCGGAGACCGCAAAATGAACAAATCCGACGATCAGCAGCAGAAAGGCCCCCATTCCTCCGATCATGCAACGACTGATCAGGACCTGGGATTCGATCCGGACTCTCCAGACCTGGACGACCCTCAAGTGGACCCCCAAGGCCCAGCGAAAGCGCCCAGGGATGTGGAAAAGAAACCGTGAGCTTGCCTACCCTGAATGTTTGCCTGAGCAGAACAGTAGGTTGAAGTGTTTGCTAGCCCACGGTTAGCAAGTGAACAAGCAAGGGCTTGGATCAACCGATCATTGAAGGCGGGTATATCATCCGGCATGCGGCGGGTGATCAGATTCCCGTCCACCACCTCTTCATCTACTTTCGCCAGGTGTGGACGTGGGACGTCTCGGACGGAGTGAGAAGTTCCATCGCACTACTTCAGCGGTAGGGTTGCTAACCGTCTGACCGTTGCGGTTGAACATTGCGCGGTGCTTGGGCTCTCACTTGCAGGGATAGAACGAGGCGGCCGTCATGAGCATCGAACGCAGCATTCCTGAACTTGAAGCCTGGTACGCGCAGTACGACGACATCAGCTACCGGCGCGAATCGCCGGACGCCTACCACCATGAACTGGTTCGCACCGCCGAGGCGCTAAGGGACGATGGTGCCATTGACTGGGATGACTGGTTGGCGCTGAAGGCACTGGCCGACGAGGCTCATATCCGGGCTCTGGAAGATGCCGTGCAGGCTCATGTGAGCGACCCTGACGCATGAGAGCGCTGAAGATCGCCACCTTCAATATCAATGGCATCCGCAGCCGCCTGCCCGCGCTGTTGGCCTGGCTGGAGCGGGAGCAGCCGGACATTGCCTGCTTGCAGGAACTAAAGGCGGCCGACCAGCAGTTTCCTCGCCAGGCCATCGAAGCGGCAGGTTATGGCTGCCTTTACCAGGGGCAACCCTCCTGGAACGGTGTGGCGATCCTGGCGCGCGATAGCGAGCCGCTGGAGGTACGTCGCGGGCTGCCCGGCATGCAGGACGATCAGCAGAGCCGCTATCTCGAAGCTGCGGCGCACGGTGTACTGGTGGGCTGCCTTTACCTGCCCAACGGCAACCCGCAACCCGGCCCGAAGTTCGATTACAAACTGCGCTGGTTCGAGTGCTTGATCAAGCATGCCCAAACACTGCATGTCAGCAGCCATCCTGCGGTATTAGCGGGGGACTTCAACGTTGTGCCCACCGATCTGGACATCTATAACCCGCGCTCATGGCTCAAGGACGCGCTGCTGCAACCTGAATCGCGGGCGTTATTCCAAGAATTGTTGGCCCAGGGCTGGGTCGATGCTGTTCGTCACCTTTATCCCGAGCAGCGCATTTACACGTTCTGGGACTATTTTCGCAATCACTGGGCGCGTAATGCCGGGCTTCGTATCGATCACCTGCTGCTCAACTCGGGTCTGAGCCCTTATTTGAAGCGGGCGGGCGTGGATGCCTGGGTGCGCAACGAAGCCAAGGCCAGTGATCATGCGCCGGTCTGGATCCAGTTGGGCGGGCGCCGCCAGCAACGCTAGGCTGTTCCCTGCAACGTGCGGGCAGCTTGCAGTTGTGTGTTTTTTCGCCACCCTCGCAGATTCATGGCACAGAGGCACAATTGCAGGATGATCAATGCCCAGGCTTCTGCTTGCCAGCCCCAGACGGCCCACAGAACGTTGCTTGCAAGAAAACAACAGAAACCTGCCTTCCTGCGCCCCGGACGGCGTGAACCGATGCACCAGGCTGCCAGCACGGTCATTACCATGGCGGGCCATTCAAGTAAGCCAATCCAATATTCCATGAAACCTTCCGACTGATGATGGGTAGCTGAAACTGATCACCTGCCAGCGTACTGAGCGCTGGCAGGTGATCGCTTGACTAAGCTGCTCGCTGCTCGCCCTTGAGCATCTTTTTCTGCATTTCCATGGTTTGCCCCAGCTCCTCGAGGGTGTCCTTGCTGAGCAGCTTCTTCGCGGTGGGGAAGAGTTCGCCTTCCTCTTCCTCGATGTGATGCTCCAACAACTCTTTCATGACCTTGACCCGCCCGGCGAATTCGACGGTGCCGGTTTCGGTATGCAGGAGGTCGGGTAGGACGAGGGAGTCGACAGTCCGGTGTTCTTCCTTGGCCTCGTAGTACATCTTCGCTTCTTCCTTGCCACCCGCTTGCTTGATGGCCGGGTAGAGTATTTCTTCCTCGAGCGTGGTGTGGATCCGCAACTCCTGCTCGATCCTGTGAAGTAACTCGGCCCGTTTCTTCACTGCGCGCTCGGTGGTGGTCGACAGTTCTTCGAGAAGTTTTTTCACCAGCTTGTGGTCTTGAATCAGTAAGTCGATAGCGTTCATTGGCGTTACCTCATCACGGATTGAGTCAAGAACTTGCTCGTGGTTGAGTACGCGCAGAGTGACAGGGTTCAATGCTTACGATGGCTGGCATCATCGCGTGTGCATGCGAAGCGATGGACGTAGCTTTACTGTTGCCAAAAGGCCTCACTTGGCAGGAATGATCGAAATCTTTCCATTGCGTTCGACGATGGCGAACTTGACCTGCTCAATGTCCTCGATGCCTTGGCTGTCCCGCGCTGACTCGAGGATATCGTCCTCCGTGAGGCGTACCCGGCGCATGCGGTGATGCAGAAAGCGCCCATTCTCGACAACCAGGGTAGCGTGCCCATCCAGAAACCTGGCCAAGGGCTTGGAGTTGAGCTTCGCGAGCGAAAGACCGACGTCCAGGACGATCAGCGTGGCAATCACCAGCATGGCATTGGTGAACGAAAAGTCTTCGCCCAGAAGCGCCTGCTGGGTGGCCTCCCCGATGATCAGCAGCAAGACGAAGTCAAAGGTCGTCAGGTCGGCCAGCGAGCGCCGCCCGGCTACGCGAAACAGCAGCATGAGGGCGACGTACATTCCGGCTGCGCGGAGGATCGAATCCATGACGCACCCCTAGGGGTAAAGGAATGTGGAGAAACGAACGGCGCTTTTGGGGCCAGCCCTGACGATGCCCTCCAGAGTGCCTACGTGCTCACTTCGAAGGGTCAGGTACAAGGTGGCCACGCCATCTTGCCTTGTACCCAATTGGAACAGCATGGCCTGGCCATGTGACATCGACCGTTGCGGCTCCGGTTGTAACGTCTCGATACTGGCGTCACGAAGCAATGATCCTGCGAGTTGCACCTCTACCGGCTGACCAGGGGTACCCTGAACGGTGATGAAAAGGCTATCTGTCGTGCCGCTTCGGCTGAGGCGCTGATACTCAACCCGTACCCTGCCATCCTGGCTCACCACCTCGGCATCGCTCAACGGGCCATTACCGAACAGGCCTGCCAAGGCAAGCAGTACCATGGTCACGAGTACATACCACCCCACGCGCTCAAAGCGCCAGACGCGCTGCTGCATCGGCATGTCTTCTTGAACAGGGTGACGCCGGGATACCAGTTCATCTTCCGACATGATCACAGCCCTCAAGCGCGCTCACCGTGTAACCAGCGCTGGTGATAGTGGGAAACCTGGGTCAGACCGAACAGGGCGCCTTCGCGCATGACTTCAGATCGCTCGCCGAAGAACCGTCGAGTGCGCGTGAAAACGGCAATTGGATCGCCGGCGAAAGCCCACGCAAAGCACATCGTCCCCGGCGGTATTCCGGATTCGGGCGCCGGGCCGGCTACCCCGGTGGTGGCTATAACCACATTGGCATCGCTGTCTCGCAAGGCGCCCAAGGCCATTTCCCAGGCCACTGCTTCGCTGGTCAAGCCGTATCGTTCGATGGTTTCGGCGCTGACGCCCAGCAGGCGTTTCTTGGCGCTGGGTGAGTAGACGACGTAGCCGCTTTCCAGCACCTCTGCGGTACCCGGTACCGCCGCCAGCAAAGCCACCATGCAGCCCGCAGTGCACGATTCTGCTGTGGTCAAAATCAGTTTGTTGTTCTTGAGATAGCCGAGGGCGGCCAGTACAGGGTCGTTTGCCATTCCAGTGTCGACTCGCTTGTTTTGCGGTGGACGCGATCCTGGGGTATTTGGTTCATCGCATCTATTGCCCGGCTATCTCGAGAAGTGAATGTGACGTGAACTTTGCCCGTGCTTCGGCTTCCCTAGTTCAAAGGCAATGGCAGGAGAGCAACATGAAGAAAGTGAGCGATAGGCAAAAGGAGTCTGCGCAGACGAGGCCGCATGGGGAAGAAGAGCGAGACAACGATGCTCATCGTCCGGATGGATCCACCGGTACATCACATGACTCGACAGCGCAAAAAACGGCCCGTGATCACGATCGGCACAAACACTGAATCTGCCCCGCAAAAGGGAGGCCCGCCAGCACGGCGAGCCTCTTGGCGCTAAAGTATCGGTTTGCCGCCAGTCACCGCGTAACGTGAGCCACTGATGTAACTGGCCTGGTCGGAGCCCAGCAGCACGTAGATCGGCGCGACCTCGACCGGCTGCCCCGGCCGCCCCATCGGGTAGCTGGAACCAAAGTTCTTGACGGCCTCGTCCGGCATGGTTGCCGGAATCAAAGGCGTCCAGATAGGGCCTGGCGCGACACTGTTGACCCTGATGCCTTTCTTGCCCAGCAACTGAGCCAAGCCAGCAGTGAAATTGGCAATGGCCCCCTTGGTCGTGGCATAGGCCAGCAGGCTGGGGGATGGATCGTCGGAGTTGACCGAGCTCGTATTGATGATCGAACTGCCCTTGGGCATGGAGGGTAGTGCCGCCTGGCAAATACGGAAGATGGCGGTGATATTGGTATCGAACGTTTTCACCCATTCATCATCGTCGATTTCCTCCAGGGTCTCATGGGACATCTGGAACGCCGCGTTGTTGACCAGGATGTCGATACGCCCGAACTGGCGGACGGTCTTTTCGACGATGTCGTAGCAGTGCTGTTTCTGCGCCAAGTCTCCGGGTAACAGCAGGCATTGACGGCCCGCGGCCTCGACCCAGCGCGCGGTTTCTTGCGCGTCTTCATGCTCATTCAGGTAAGCGATGGCGACGTCTGCACCTTCACGGGCATAGGCGATCGCTACTGCCCGCCCGATGCCGCTGTCTGCTCCGGTGATGAGCGCGATCTTGCCTTCGAGTCGATTGTGACCGGTATACGACTGCTCACCACAATCCGGGTAGGGTTCCATTTTGCGCTGTGAGCCGGGGACATTTTGAGGCTGTGAAGGGAAGGGCGGGGTAGGGAAGTCTCGCATGGTAGAAGCTCCTGCAGTTGAGAACGTTCATACCGGTTCGAAAGGCCGGGCCCCGGCGTGTTGGTTTCAATCTGCGGTTGATACGACGAGCGGTGGGGATACCAATCCAATTGAATTTCACGCCCCATCGCCGTTCTACCGAGCTCAGCTCCAGGCGCATCTCGTCGTTCGGAGCCCAACTCCCGGAGTAGCAAGTGCCTCGAATCATTACCCCAACGACCCCTGAACACGAGATCAGCGAGCACAATGCCAGGATGTTTGGTTCTCCCAAGGAGCGTCTGGACTTTTACCGGCGTGAGATCCAGTACGAAACCAGCATCCTGGCCAACCGCACCGACGCCTACCTGGCGGCGCAGTCATTCCTGGTCATCGCCTTCGTCTCCTCCATGGGCAACCTAAATCAAGGATGGGGCGAGATGTTCACCCTGATCGTGCCCGCGTTCCTCGCCCTGCTCGGGGTATTGAGCTCGCTCAATGCCTGGCCTGGCATCCGTGCGGCCTACAACATCATCGATCATTGGCAGCTCAAGCAAAGCCATCTGCTGCGCAGCGAGCCGTTGATGGGGTTGGCTTACGACGAATCGCCGCTGTTCTGCGAGGCGGAAACCTCGCGTGCAGGCCATCGGAAATCACTGCTGTTCTCGCTGCGCACACCGTGGATCTTTCTGGTGTTCTGGGTGCTGCTGGGTAGCTACTCGGTGTACATCCAACTCGCCTGACAGTCCGCTGCATGGATTGGCTGCGCGTCGTCCTGCGAATCCGATGGAATTATCTCTTCCAGGAGTCGCTCAATAGCGTATGAACCAGGGAGCGGATCTTGTGCCAGCACTTCAATTGTACGTAATCGAGTATGACCTTCACGGTGACCATCGGACGTTCATCATCCGCCTGGAGAAAATGGACAACGCCGTGGCTTGGCACTGGGCCAGTTGCGATGCCGGCGTTGGCATCATCCCAAGATTCAGTCAGCAGAAAATCAAGTTGGTCAGTCGACCGATGGCCGAGCGCTACGGCATCGCCAAGGTGAAGTGGCGGCTCGCTGGCGATGGCCCTGAATTCGTGGCGCCACCTATCGACGTCAAAAAGTTTTCGGGCGTTGCTGGAGGTAGTTGAAGCCCAGCGCCCGATCCATCTGCCCAGGGCCCAGGGTGCCCGCTGCAGCGCCTGGCACGAGGATGACCTTGCGACAGTCATCCTGCTTCTGATCGAACAACTTGTAGCCCATGGCTGCTTCTTCGAGGGCCAGGCGGTGAGTGACGATCAATTCCGGTTGTAGACGTCCTGCTTCGATGTGTTCCAGCAGTTCGGGCAGGTATTTCTGGACATGGGTCTGGCCCATCTTGAAGGTAAGGCCCTTGTCGAACGCGTCGCCGAACATGAATGCGTGAATGAAGCCCGCGTACACACCGGGGACACTCACGACGCCGCCACGCCGCACGGCTGCAATGCTCTGGCGCAATGCTTTGCCACTGCTGCCTTCAATCTTCAGGGCCGTCATCACCGTTTCGGCAGTGCTGCCCTTGGCCTCGAAACCGACCGCGTCGATCACTGCATCGACCCCGCGCATGCCGGGTGTCTGACGAATGATGCTGTCGGCTGGATCGTCGTCCTGCTCGAAATTGATCGGTATGACGCCGTAAGCCTCGCGGGCGTAGGCCAAGCGGTAATCATTGTCATCGACCATGAAGATGGTCTGAGCGCCGAGCATTCGCGCGCAGGCTGCGCTCAGCAAGCCCACTGGCCCGGCGCCGTAGACTGCCAACGTTGAACCCGGGCCAATCTCGGCATTGATGACCGCCTGCCAAGCGGTGGGCAGAATGTCCGAGAGGAACAGCACCTTGTCATCGGCCAGGTTTGTGGGCACTTTGAACGGGCCGACGTTACCCTTGGGTACCCTCACGTAATCCGCTTGGCCACCAGGGATTCCGCCATAGAGATGACTGTACCCGAACAGCGCGGCGCCCGGTAGAATGCCTTTCTTGTTGATGATCGAGCCACGACCTGTGTTGGTGGTTTCGCAGGCAGCGAACAGATCACGCTGACAGAAAAAGCAGTGGCCGCAAGCGATCACGAAGGGAATCACAACCCGATCGCCGATCTGGAGATTGGTGACGGCACACCCTGTGTCTTCGATGATGCCCATGAATTCATGGCCAAAGATATCGCCCGCTTCGGTTTCTGGAATTTTTCCTCGGTAGAGGTGCAGGTCGGAACCGCAAATGGCCGTAGCGGTGACCCTGAGGATGATGTCGTCTTCTTGCTCGATGATGGTATCAGGGACGTTATCGACTCTGACGTCGTTTGCTCCGTGGTAGGTCAGTGCTCTCATGAAAGTCAGCTCCTGCAGCCGCGTGTTTGCGTTATCGGTATGCAGGGGAAGCCATGGCGGACAGTAAAGTTCAGACCAACAAGTCTGGCGGTACTGATTTACTGCAGCCCCGAAAATTGGCGGAACCATTCAGATCATCCTGGTATCTGAGCAATCATCGTCGTACCGAGGAGCGCGAGGTGCTCGTGCGGACGATCCTGCCGACCTGGCTGCTGCTGACCGCAAAGCGGGTGGGGGGACTTGGCCCCCGCCCGATCAGAGCACTTTGTCGAGCGTGATCGGAAACTCCCTCACACGCTTGCCTGTGGCATGGTAGACCGCGTTGGCCACCGCAGCGGCCACCCCGACGACGCCGATTTCGCCCACGCCCTTGGACCCCAGTTCGTTGACAATGTCATCGTGCTCTTCAACGAAGATCACTTCGATATCCCCACAGTCTGCATTGACCGGAATGTGGTACTCCGCCAGGTTGTGATTGACGATGCGGCCTAGCCGATGGTCGGTCAACGCTGCTTCGTGCAGGGCCATGCCCACCCCCCACACCACGCCACCCAGGATCTGACTGCGCGCGGTTTTCGGGTTGACCACCCGTCCTGCGGCCACAGCGCTGACCACCCGGGAGACCTTGATCGTGCCAAGCTCTTCGTCGACGTGGACTTCCACGAATACCGCCGAATGGGTGGCGGTGGAGAATGGTTGGCGCCTGGCGCCGGGCTCGGCGTCGATCTGCACTTCGAACGCACCGGCGGGTGCGCTGGCGACGATGTCCGCCAATGCCAGGCGATGGCTGCCAGCGTGCAGATAGCCGTCGGCGAAAGCGATCTGCTGCCCGGCAGTGCTGGCCACCTGGGGGTGCATGTTGCGCGCGTGTGCCAGCACCTTGGCGCGCAGTACCTGGCAGGCCTGGCGCACGGCCGAGCCCACCGACGACACCGTGAATGATCCACCCTGAAGCGGTGCGGTGGGGAGTGAAGAGTCACCCAGCACGAAGGTGACATCCTGCACCCTGACGCCAGCTGCCTCGGCGGCGATCTGGGTCATGACGGTATAAGTGCCGGTCCCGATATCGGTGGTGGCACTGCTGACGGTGAGATGGCCCTGGGCATCGATGCGCGCCCTGGCGCTGGCCTTCATCTGCATGGCTTCCCAGACGCCGCCGGCCATCCCCCAGCCGACCAGCTGGTTGCCATTGCGCATGCTGCGCGGTTGGGGAGTGCGGTTATGCCAGCCAAAACGTTCGGCACCTTGCTGGTAGCACGCCAGCAGTTCCTTGCTGGAGTAAGGTTTGCCCTCGTTGGCGTTGTTGGCGGCGAAATTGCGCCGGCGCAGATCTACCGGGTCGACCTGCACTGCACAGGCGAGCTCATCCATGGCGCATTCCAGCGCAATCATCCCGGACGCAGCCCCAGGCGCCCGCATGTCCAGCGGGGTGTACACATCGAGCGAGGCCAGGCGATAGCTGAGCGCAACGTTGTCGCATTGGTAAAGCATGCCGCTCCATTCCACCAGGTGCTCGGTGAAGTCCTCGAAGCGGGAGGTCTGGCCAAGCGCATCATGAGCGATCGCCAGCAAGCGCCCGTTTGCGTCTGCACCCAGGCGCAAGCGTTGCTCGGTGCGGGGCCGGTAGCCAAAAGTGAACATCTGCTGGCGTGTCAGGGTCACGCGCACCGAGCGCTTCAGGTGCAACGCCGCCATCACTGCCAGCGGCAACTGGTACTGCGGGCGCAAACCCGAGCCGAAGGCGCCGCCGACGAATGCCGCGCGCACACGGATGTTTGCCTTGGGCAGGCCGAACACCTTGTGCAGGTAGTCCTGGCAGTTCTGCGTACCTTGGGTCTTGTCGTGGATTTCCAGGGTGCCGTCGGCCTTGTAGTGCACGGTCGACGCATGGGGCTCCATCGGGTTGTGGTGCTCGTTGGCCGTCAGGTAGGTGGCATCCACCTGCACCGGCGCCCTGGCAAACTGCCCGGCGAAGTCGCCACGCGGCGCTGGCGTTTCGGCGGGTGCCGCATGCGATTGTTGGCAGGCGCCCAGGTCTGTCTGGTGAGCCTGCTCGGCATAGTCGATTTTGATCAGCGAGCCTGCATAGCGGGCCAGTTCCAGGGTTTCGGCGATCACCAGCGCCAACGGTTGCCCACTGTACAGCACTCGATCATTGAACAAAGGCCGAAACGGTGAGCCCTCGGCAGTGTCGGCATCGCTGTAGTCGTTGTCATAACTGGATATAGGCGGGCGATGGCCATGGTCGAGCACGGCGATTACCCCGGGCACGCGCATGGCCTGCGTGCTGTCGATGTCGAGTACCCGGCCGCGGGCAATGGTACTGGACACGACGCTGCCGTGCAGCAGGCCCGCCTCGGGGTATTCGCCCGCATAGCGGGCCTGCCCGGTGACCTTCGCCACACCGTCCACGCGGTCCAGGGGTGTGCCGAATACGGGTGTGCTTTTGATCATGAGCGTGCCCTCCCGTCAGCGGCGCCGCGCGCCGCGTCATCCAATGCCCGTACGATTGCTCGCTGGGCGAGGGTCACCTTGAAACCGTTGTGGCTCAGGGGTTGTGCACCTTGCAGCAACGTTTGCGCGGCGCGGGTGAAGAGCGCTTCAGATGGCACCTGGCCAGCCAGCATGCACTCCACAACCGGGTCCCGCCAGGGTTTGTGGGCAACGCCGCCCAGCGCAAGGCGCGCCTGCCGGATCACATCGCCATCGAAATTCAAGGCGGCAGCGACGGACACCAGCGCGAACGCGTAGGAGGCGCGGTCGCGTATTTTCAGATATCGAAAATGATGTTCGAACATCGGGGGCGGCAGCTCGATGCCAGTTACCAGTTCAGCGACTGCCAGTTGATTGTCGCGTTCGGGCGTGTCCCCGGGCAGACGATGGAAATCCGCAAAGGGTATCTCCCGTTTACCCGACGGCCCTGCTACATGCACCACGGCTTCAAGCGCTGCCAATGCCACGCACATGTCCGAGGGATGGGTCGCGACACAGGCATCGCTGGCACCGAGAATGGCATGGATGCGGTTCGACCCTTTACGCGCAGGGCACCCGCTGCCGGGCTCACGTTTGTTGCAGGGGGTGCCGGTGTCGTAGAAGTAGTAGCACCGGGTACGCTGCAGCAAGTTGCCACCGGTGCTGGCCATGTTCCTCAACTGCGGTGACGCCCCGGCCAGGATCGCGTCCGACAGCAGTGGATAATGCTGCTCGATCATCGGGTGCCAGGCCAGCTCGGCATTGCTCACCAGAGCACCGATCAGTACACCGCCGTTCGAGGTGGGATGGATACCGTTCAGCTCAAGGCCGGTGATATCGATGAGCCGCTCGGGACGAACGACGTTTTCCTTCATCAGGTCGACAAGGTTGGTGCCCCCGGCGATGAAATGCGAGCGTGTGTCAGCCAAGCTCACCGCTTCGCGGACTGATGCGGGCTTGCAGTAGTTGAAGGGCATCATGAATTTGGCCCTCGTTGCGGCTGGGCTGCGCCTCTTATCAACGGCAGCGCTTCTTCCACCGCTGCGACGATGTTGCCGTAGGCACCACAACGGCAAAGGTTGCCGCTCATCTGCTCGCGGATGGCCTCGCGGGTGTCGGCACGTCCTTCGTGCGCAAGCCCGACCGCAGAGCAGATCTGCCCCGGGGTGCAGTAGCCGCACTGGAACGCATCGTGAGTAATGAAGGCGCGCTGCATCGGGTGCAGGGCGTCACCGTTGGCCAGCCCTTCGATGGTCACCAACTCGGCCCCGTCACACATGATGGCCAAGGTCAGGCAGGCATTGACGCGCTTGCCGTCGCGCAGCACCGTGCAGGCACCGCACTGACCATGATCGCAACCTTTCTTGGTGCCGATCAGGTCCAATTGCTCACGCAGCAGGTCGAGCAAGGTAACCCAGGGATGCACCTGCAGGGTTCGGGGCTGACCATTGAGGGTCAGACAGATGGGGTGCTCTGCAGCCCCGTTGGAAGCGATCGCGCTCATGGTAGGTCCTCACGGTCAGGGTTCGCGCAGTCGGCTGCGTCTTAGTCGTGCGACCGGGCCGGCCGAATAAACGTTCAGCCGGCTCGCCGAGGTGTCGCTCATTTCTTGCCAGGCAGCACCGAGCCGAGCACCTGCTTGGCTGTCTGCACGATGATGCCCGCCTGGTCGGGGTCTCCCTTGAGCAAGGTACCGGCAAACTTCTTCGCCTGTTCCAGCGTGATGTGGGGAGGCAGGGGCGGCACGTTCGGGTCGGTCTTGAACTCGATCAGTACGGGTCGATCAGCCGCCAGGGCGCGCTCCCACGCAGCGGCAACGTCCTCTTCGCGATCTACGTAGATACCTTGCAGGCCAATGGACATGGCAAACACATGGTAGGGCACGTCAGGGATTGTCTGCGACGCGTCGAACTTGGGGTCCCCCTCCATGACCCGTTGCTCCCAAGTCACCTGGTTGAGGTCCTCATTGTTGAACACGGCACAGATCCATTGAGGGTTGTCCCACTGCTGCCAGTATTTGGCCACGGTGATCAATTCGGCGAGGTTGTTCATCTGCATCGCCCCATCGCCCACCAGGGCAACCACGGTCCGTTGCGGGTGGGCGAACTTGGCTGCAATCGCATAAGGCACGGCTGCGCCCATGCAAGCCAGGCCGCCAGACAGCGAACACTGCATCCCGTGGCGAATCTGCAGGTCGCGGGCAAACCAGTTGGCGCAGGAGCCGGAGTCGCTGGTGATGATGGCGTGGTCGGGCAGGCGAGGAGACAGTTCATGGACCACGCGTTGCGGGTTGATCGGGTCAGCCTTGACCAGCGCGCGTTTGGCCACGGTCCTGTCCCACCGTGCACGCCAGGTCTCTACCTTGTCGCGCCAGCGCCGGTCGGTCTTGTGCTCAACCAACGGCAACAGTGCGCGCAATGTTTCGCTGGCGTCGCCGACCAGGTTGACCTCCATCGGATAGCGCAGGCTGAGCATGTCGGGTTGCAGGTCGATCTGCACGCCACGCGCCTGGCCTTCCCTGGGCAAAAACTCGGAATAGGGAAAGCCGGAGCCGATCATCAGCAAGGTGTCGCATTCGGTCATCAGCTGATAGCTGGGTTCGGTGCCGAGCAGGCCTATCGATCCGGTGACCCACGGCAGCTCATCCGGCAGCACAGCCTTGCCCAACAGCGCTTTGGCAACCCCGGCACCCAGTCTTTCGGCGATTGAAATGACCTGGTCTGTCGCCTGCAGTGCGCCGGCACCCACCAGTATCGCCACCTTTCGCCCAGCGTTTAATACATCGGCGGCGCGCTGCAGGTCTTCGTCGAACGGCAACACGCGGGGCTTGCTGTAGCCGATGCCGGAATGCACGGTACCGTGGGCCCTCGGTGGTTCGTTGTAAGGTAGGTCCTGCAGGTCGTTGGGCAGGATGATGGTGGTGACGCGGCGTTCGCCGACGGCCGTACGCACTGCACGGTCAAGCAGGTGGCGCACTTGCTCCGGTGTCGATGCCTGCTGGACGAACGCACCGGCGACGTCCTTGAACATCGACAGCAGGTCCAGCTCCTGCTGGTAGTGCCCGCCCAGTGCCGCGCGGGCCTGTTGACCCACGATGGCCAGTACCGGCTGGTGATCCATGCGTGCATCGTACAGGCCGGTAAGCAGGTGCGAGGCGCCCGGGCCGGAGGTGGCGATGCACACGCCGAGCTCGCCGGTGAACTTGGCATGGGCGCTGGCCATGAAGGCGGCCATTTCCTCATGGCGGGCCTGGATGAATTGAATCTTGCCGTTGGCCCGACTCAGCGCGCCGAACACACCATTGATGCCGTCGCCGGGGTAACCGAAGATGCGCCGTACGCCCCATTGATACAAACGCTCCACCAGAAAGTCGCCTACCGTGCCGGTCATTGCCTGCTCCCGTTCTGTTATCGATAGGCGTCTGGAGTTGGCACGTGGCAGGAAAGTTTCATCGGTCTGTGTAGCGCTCTGCCGGCCGGAACCTGGCAACAGCCGAGGGGCTCGAAGGTAAACCAATCACTCGATCAGGAAGCGCATCATGACGCGCATGAATACGCAAGATGCCAGCGTGCAGGCCTTGTTTTTCGAAGACGACGGCGCGACGCCGAATAGCCGTTTTCCGGTACTGCTCTACCGGCTGAAACTCGATCGGGCAGGGGATACTGCCAGCGCCTTCGAGGCCCTGTTTGCGGCTCACGAATGGACCCCGCTCTGGCGCGACGGGATCTTCGATTATCACCACTTTCATCCTAACGCCCACGAGGCACTCGGGATTGCCGGTGGGCGGGCCCGATTGACGCTTGGCGGGGAATGCGGGCAAAGCGTGAGCGTGGAGCGGGGGGATGTGCTGGTGCTGCCAGCAGGCACGGGCCATCGCTGCATCGAGTGCAGTGATGATTTCCTGGTGGTGGGCGCCTATCCTCACGGGCAGGAAGATTACGACATCCAACGGCCCGATAGTGCGGCGCACCTGCGTGCCTTGGAGCGCATCGCCAAGGTGCCGCAGCCTGAGCAGGATCCGGTCAGTGGCTTGCATGGCGCGTTGAAGACACGCTGGCGATGAGGCTGCACATAATTTCTATGTGTTTGAGTGTTTCTGGTGCTTGGCTGGGACTCGGTCACAGGCTATCGGGATCCCCGAAGGCACAGGGCATCAGGGCAGTGCAGAGTGCTTGATAGCGTGCATTGAAAGCCCGCAGGGCGAGAGGTCTATGGCGGCAACACGTCCCCGTTACAGCAGCGCGGTAGTCAAGGTTACAGGTTAGGCTGATGGACAGATGCAATGACAGTGGGGGCGTCAACCTGATTGCGTTTACGGCGTGGGCTGCTTGGAGGGCTTACGGATGATGGCACGCTGGCGTTGGGTCGCTGTTACGGGGTCTTCGGAAATGATAGATGCCGGTCAAGTGAGCACAGCTGAGCAGCCCTCGATCAGTAATAGAGAGGACTGCTCTGAAGACATTTGCAAACGGCTATCCGTTTACGTCCACAATCAAGCGACCCCGGATCTTTCCATTTATCAAGTCTGAGGCTGACGCGATCACGCTTTGCAGGCCGATTTCTTTTGTCATGAGCGATAATGCGCCCAGGTTCAGCTGAGTCGAGAGTCTCTCCCACGCTTGCACTCGTCGCTCATAAGGCTGAGTCACGCTATTGATGCCGAGCAGGCTTACCCCTCTGAGAATGAACGGCGCGACGGTGGCCGGAAAATCCATACCTTGAGCCAATCCGCAGGCAGCTACCAAACCTTCGGACATTGTGCTTGCGCACGCATTGACTAGCGTATGGCTGCCGACCGAGTCCACGACGGCCGCCCATTTCTCTTTCGCCAACGGACGCCCCGGGGCCGACAGTTCGGCGCGGTCGATGATAGTTGTCGCACCCAGGCTTTTCAGGTACTCGTGCTCACTGGATTTGCCTGTGGCGGCGGTTACGGTATACCCCGCACCTGCCAGAAGGCTGATGGCGAAACTGCCCACGCCGCCGGTGGCGCCGGTAACCAGCACTGGCCCGTGGGAGGGTTTCAGCCCATGGCGTTCCAATGCCATCAGGCACAACATGGCGGTGTAACCGGCTGTGCCAATGGCCATCGATTGGCGCTCATTCAGCCCCTGGGGATGGGGGATGAGCCAGTCGGCGTTCAACCGAGCCTTTTGTGCAAGGCCTCCCCAATGGCCCTCGCCAACGCCCCAGCCATTGAGCAGCACGCGATCGCCAGGCTGGTAGCGAGGATCGTCACTCGTCTCGACAGTACCCGCGAGGTCGATACCAGGGACCATCGGAAACTGACGTACAACCGGCCCCTTACCGGTGATTGCCAGCGCATCTTTGTAGTTCAAGGTGCTGTAGGCCACCTTGACGGCCACGTTTGCGGGTGGGAGTTGATCCTCCCGCAGCTCGGTGACGCGGGCGGTGTGTTGGTCATCTTGCTTCTCGATCAGAATGGCATTGAACATGGTGCGCCCTCATTTAGACCGGTTGTCTTTAAATCATCCGAAAGGAATCAGTGGGTGATTCCGTTCAGAAAACCTTGATAGAAAATGTCCAGCGGACGGACATTCTGCGTAAGCCGTGCACGAAGCACAGCACCCTCCCAACCTACCCAAAAGTAGGCTGCGAGTGCCTTGCAATCATGTTCGCAAGGCACTTCTCCCAGATTGACTGCTTCTTCCAGGCAGGCTGCCAAGCGCTGCTCCCAATCCTGCAGGGTCAGTTCCAGCTGTTCGCGGAAGCTGTCGGGGAGCACCAGTACCTCTTGGCCAAGGTTGCCTACCAGGCAGCCTCTTCTAAACTGATACCGGGCCATCCCCGCTTTCGCCTCCTCGACGAAGTTGGACAGCCGTCGCAAGGGCGATGCGCTCAAATCACCGAAGTTGCGCTCGAGCTTTTGAGCGAAATAGTCGGCATAGCGTTGCAGTACGGCTTGGCCAAATGCTTCTTTACTGTCGAAGTAGTGATAAAACGAACCCTTGGGCACCTGCACGCGCTTGAGCACGGCCTCGATGCCGGTGGCGGCGAAGCCTTGTTCGGTGAGGATTTCCATACCGCAACGCAATAGCATTTCGAGGGTTTCGCCATGCTCACGTGCAACTTTGGGGGGGCGGCCTCGACGAGGTGCAGGTTTGGAGATAGTCATGCGTTGTAATTTAGACTGATCGTCTCTAATGTCAACCTCCGAGCGATTCGATCCCCGAGCAGCCGAGTGTTGGATGCGTCATGAAAAAGCGTTTACCGCCCTTGAACTGGCTTCGAGCATTTGAGGTTTCTGCCCGGATGCTCAATTTCACCCACGCCGCTGAAGAGCTCAACCTCACGCAAGCGGCGATCAGCCAGCAGGTTAAAGCGTTGGAGTCCCAGCTTGGCGTTGCGTTGTTCAAGCGTCTGCCACGTGGACTTGAGCTTACCGAGGTGGGTAAATCGTATTTTCCAGTGGTCAGAGAGTCGGTTGAACGCCTGGCTGCATCGACCGACGAAATCTTTGGGCAAGGCCATCGCAGCGCACTCATTTTGCGTAGCAGTCTGGTTTTTTTTACCCACTGGATAGCCCCGCGCTTACCTCGATTTCAAGCAAGCCATCCAGACATACCCATTCGCATTGCCAGCAACATCTGGGTGGATGAAACAGCGTTCGATGCCGATCTCGAAATCCGCTACGGGCAGGGCCGCTGGCCCGGCATGAAGGCTGAACGATTGACCTGGGATACCCTGGTGCCGGTGTGTTCGCCTGCGCTGATCACGCAAGACCGCCCGCTGCAGCGCCCCAAGGACCTTGCCAGACACCCGTTGCTGCACGTGTTGGGTTATGAGGAGGGGTGGGGCTACTGGCTGAAGAAGAACCATGCGGAGAACGTTGATTCCTCGCAAGGGTTGCAGTTCGACACCCTTATCTCGGCATTGACGGTGGCGGAATTGGGGCAGGGTGTAGCCCTGGCGCGTTCCTCGTTGGTCAAGCACCTGTTGGATCAAGGCCGTCTCGTAGCCCCCCTCGGGCGCAGTGTGCCCACCAAGGAGGCGTTCTACCTGGTGTATGCCGCCCACAGCATGGTTAACCCTGACGCCGCGGCTTTTGCGCAGTGGCTGTGCGAGGAGGCACAGGCCTTCAGGGACGAGCACCGCTCGCTGGAGGAGGAAAACGCCAAGCGATAAGGAAATTTCCACAGCAATAAAAAAAATGGCCCCTTAGGGCCATTTTTTATTGCTTTCGCGATGCCGTCGAATTTCTGAAAGTAGCTTCCACATCGCAAGCCCTTGGATGGATCAATCGTCCAGGTGACCGGTTGGTACGAGGTCTCAATAACAACAATAACCGCGCCGGCGAATCTCGTTGGCCCGGGGCTAAGTAGGGTTATCGTCATGCAGCATTGCAACCAATTGCCTTTGCAAGGCGTCAATGTCATCGATTTTGGTCAGTACATCGCAGGCCCTGCCGTCGCGATGATCCTTGCGGACCTGGGCGCGACTGTCGTACACATCGACCCGCTCGACGGGCCGCTGTGGGACAGCCCAGCCAACGCCACGCTCAACCGCAACAAGCTCTGCCTGCGGCTGGATCTGAAGACTGCCCAGGGGCTGCATCAGGCTCGCGAACTCATCTCCCGCTCAGACATTGTGATCGAAAACTTCCGGCCGGGTGTCATGTCCCGGCTGGGCCTTGATTTCGCAGCGCTGCGGCGCGCTCGCCCTGAGCTGATCACGCTATCGATCCCTGGGTTTGCCAGTGATGACGAACTGCGTGCGCAGTGGCGTGCGACGGAGGCGGTGATCGCTTCGGCCTCCGGTGTGTTCACCGATATGGGCCAGAACCGCGTACTGATGGGCATCAACCCCAGTTTTTCGCCGCTTCCGCTGGCGTCGGCCTATGGCACCATGCTGGCTGTGTCTTCTGTCGTGCTTGCCTTGCAGGCGCGTGAGAAGCACGGCGTTGGCGATCAGATCGAAGTGCCGCTGGCCGCCGCCGTGATGGAAGGTCTGTCGTACAACTCGATCAAGATCGACGGCTACCCGCTGCGTTACAAGACGCTGCGTGAGAAGGAGAGCGAGCGGCGCCGTGCCGAAAACCTGCCGATGAACCTGAGCTACCAGGACCTGCAGGAGTTCCTCGACCCGTTCTACCGCACCTATGAATGTGCCGATGGCCGCAAGTTCTACGCCGTTTGCCCGTCCCATCGTGAGCATGCCAAGCGCTGCCTGCAGGCAATGGGCATCTATGAGGAAATGGTGGTCGCCGGCCTGCCGAAAGTAGATGACCCCTACCTGCCGATCGACCAATGGGAAGGCAATGCATCCCTGGGCGTTTACCCGTTGCCGGCTGATTGGGCGGCGCGTATTTCTGCCAGGATGAAAGAGGTGTTCCTGACCAAAACAGCCGCCGAGTGGGAGGTCATCTTCGGTGAAGGGCGTTTCCCTGGGGCGCCACACAGATCGACCCAGGAGTGGCTCCACGACGAGCACTCGAATACTGCTGGGTTGATCGTCGAGGTCGATGACCGCGAGTTCGGCGTGATGAAGCAGCCTGGCCCAATTGCCTGGTTGGAGGGGTGTTCGGAGCCCATGCTCAAGCCGCTGTCGCGTCGTGATGTCAGCTTCGAGCAAGCGCTGGCAACACTGTCCGAACGTCCTGATCCTGTATTGCCGCCTGCCAAGCTCGACACGCCTGCCGGTTGGCTGGAAGGCGTGAAGATCCTCGACCTGACGAACGTGATCGCAGGGCCGCACTCGACATCGTTCCTGGGCCGCTTCGGCGCAGATGTCATCAAGCTCGACCCTGTGGTGCCCAACTATGACCCGTGGAATACCGTGGTCTTCGGCATGTCGTCGGCACGTGGCAAGGAAAGTGTGCTGGTCGATCTGAACAAGCCCGAAGGGCGCGAGGTTTTCAATCGCCTCGTGCGCGAGGTCGATGTAATCGTCATGAACGCGCCGGATCGCCAATTGGCACCGCTGGGCCTTGATGAGGCGAGTCTGCAGGCGGTGAATCCTGGCGTGATCTTCTGTCAGCTGGACTGCTTCGGCGGCCCGCGTCGCGGACCTCGTACGGATTATCTGGGGTATGACGACCTGATCCAGGCCACTACCGGAATCATGCTGCGCTTTGGCGGCGGCATGGAAACGCCGGAAGAACATGCACATGTCGGCACGATCGATGTGATGTGCGGGTTTGCTGCTGCGCTGGGCGTGGCAACCGCCCTGTATCGTAAGCATCACTCGGGTGAGGCCTACCGGGCACGCACCTCGTTGGCTTCGCTGGGCAACCTGGTGCAAATTCCATTCTGCTACGACTACCCAGGCCGTGGCCCATTCAATGAGCCATCCGGCCGTGACGTGGTCGGCTACAGCGACCTTTCCCGGTTCTACAGGACGGCGGATGGCTGGATCTACCTGGATGCCAGCGAAGGGGAGCTGCACAAGTTCGCGGCCATCGCCGATCTCAGCGGCGTGACCTGCGCAAGTGATCGGGTGGGCTATCTGCAATCTGCTATCGGCAGGATGAGCAGCGCGGTGCTTCAAGAGCGCCTGCAGGCTGCCAACATCGCTGCCGCAGTACCGGACAACATCGATCACCTGCGCAGCCAGTACAGCCGCAGTGCCGATGGCCAGCCGGGTATCGAGAATGGCAGCTACTCCTTCAGCATCTATAACGACCATCCGAGCGGGCATCGGGTTACGCAACTCGATCCTTACGCCATTCGCCCACGGGTCGGGCGTATCCGAGCGCTGTCACCGGCTGAGAAGTTCGGTGCCTCGACTCGCAAGGTGCTGAGCCGCTACGGCTACACCGAGGCGCAGATTCAGTCGCTCCTGGACGCCAGCGCAATCGGCGAATCCTGGAGTGAAGAATATCTGCCGAGCTGACTGCTGAGGGCAGGTCAAGGCGCTGGATTTCCCGCCCTGGCTTGCCCATTTCGATCAAGCGAACACGAGCCCAAGGCTGCTCGCGGGCGCGTTCATGCCCAAAAAATGAGATAGAGCCATGAATTACAACAGCATCCTTCCACGAATCCTGCAAACCGGAGCTGGTGCCAGCCAGCAAATCCATCAGGTTCTAGCCAGCCTGGGCTGCCACAAACCGCTGATCATCACTGACCGGATGATGGTCGAGCTAGGCTACGCAGGGCGTATCAGCGCAGTCCTGGCAGAGCAGGGGATTCAAGGCGACGTATTTTCCGACACCGTACCCGAGCCGACCGTCGCTTCGATTCAAGCCGGCGTAGCGACCGCCAGGGAAGGTGGCTACGACAGCATCATCGCACTGGGCGGCGGAAGCCCTATCGATAGCGCCAAAGCGATCGGCATTCTGGCCAAATTCGGCGGTGTCATGCGCGATTACAAGTTCCCGCGCAACGTGACCGAGATAGGTTTGCCGATCATTGCCATTCCAACCACTGCCGGCACTGGCTCGGAAGTGACCCGGTTCACCATCATCACCGACGAATCGACTGACGAAAAAATGCTCTGTGTGGGCGCAGGATTCATGCCGGTGGCGGCACTGGTCGATTACGAACTCACGCTGTCGTTGCCACCTCGCGTCACCGCCGATACCGGTATCGATGCATTGACCCACGCCATCGAGGCATACGTCAGCAAGAAAGCGAACCTGTTTAGCGATGCCCAGGCACTGGCTGCCATGCGCCTGATCGGGCCGAACCTGCGCAAGGTCTACCACGACGGTAGCGACCGTGCTGCGCGCGAAGCCGTGATGCTGGGGTCGACTTTGGCGGGCCTGGCGTTCTCTGCAGCTTCCGTTGCCCTGGTGCACGGCATGAGCCGCCCGATCGGCGCGGCATTCCATGTGCCCCATGGTTTGTCGAACGCCATGCTGCTGCCTGAAGTGACAGCCTTTTCCATTCCCGCTGCACGTGATCGGTACGCCGATTGCGCACGTGCCATGGGCGTCGCCACGCAAAGCGACAACGACCAGTCGGCGGTAGAGAAACTGCTGGATGAGCTGGTGGCGATCAATGATGAGCTCAAGGTGCCCACCCCTGCAGAGTTCGGCATCGATCGCGAAAAATTCTTCGAGCTGATGCCAACCATGGCCGCTCAGGCGCTGGCGTCCGGTTCACCTGGCAATAATCCGCGTGTACCGACCGAGGCCGAGATGGTCGAGCTGTATCGCAGCCTTTGGTAGTGGCGCCTCATCGCATTATTTGAATAACAAAAAGTGGAGTTACACATGAATACTGTCGGTCATCTGATTAACGGCGACGTTGTTGTCGAATCCAAGCGCACCCAGGATGTCTTCAACCCTGCCACCGGCCAGGTCGCTCGCCAGGTCGCCCTGGCATCGAGCCAGACCGTGGAGCACGCCATCGCGACTGCTGAGGCTGCTTTCCCGGCCTGGCGTGATACGCCGCCCATCAAGCGCGCACGTATCATGTTCCGCTTCAAGGAACTGCTGGAGCAGAACGCTGATGCGATCTGCAAACTGATTGGTGAAGAACACGGGAAGATTTCCCATGATGCGGCAGGCGAACTGCAGCGGGGTATCGAGAACGTCGAGTACGCTTGCGGGATCGCCGAGCTCCTGAAAGGTGAACACAGCAAGAATGTCGGCCCGAACATCGATGCCTGGAGCGAGTTCCAGCCCCTGGGCGTGGTGGCAGGTATCACGCCGTTCAACTTCCCAGTGATGGTGCCGCTTTGGATGATCCCGGTGGCCATTGCGGCAGGCAACTGCTTCATCCTCAAACCTTCCGAACGCGATCCAAGCTCCACGTTGTTCATTGCCCAACTGCTGCAGGAAGCGGGCCTGCCCAAGGGTGTACTTAATGTGGTGAACGGCGACAAGGAAGCGGTCGATATCCTGCTGCGCGACTCGCGCATCCAGGCAGTCAGCTTCGTAGGTTCGACCCCGGTGGCCGAGTACATCTACGCCACCGCCACGGCTCACGGCAAACGCTGCCAGGCACTGGGTGGGGCGAAAAACCACGCCATCGTCATGCCAGACGCCGACATCGACAATGCGGTAAACCAGCTGCTGGGCGCGGCGTTCGGTTCCTCCGGTGAGCGTTGCATGGCCCTGTCGGTCGCCGTTGCGGTGGGCGACGCGGCAGCCGATGCGCTGATCGCCAAGATGAAAGAAGCCATGAAGAACCTGAAGGTAGGGGCTTACAACGACAGCACGAACGACTTTGGCCCGGTGATTACCCGCCAGCACCAGCAGAAGGTGGTCGGCTACATCGACAGCGCCGAAGAGCAGGGTGCTACGGTGGTTGTCGACGGTCGTCAGCCAAACGTTGCGGGCTATGAGGAAGGCTTCTTCGTCGGCGGCACCCTGATCGATCACGTCACCCCAGACATGCAGAGCTACAGGGAAGAGATCTTTGGTCCGGTTCTGCAGGTCGTGCGTGTCAACAGCATGCAGGAGGCCATGGCGTTGATCGACAAGCACGAGTACGGCAATGGTACGTGCATCTTTACCCGTGACGGTGAGGCTGCTCGTTACTTCTCCGACAACATCAAGGTGGGCATGGTCGGCATCAATGTGCCGCTGCCAGTACCTGTCGCGTACCACAGCTTCGGCGGTTGGAAGCGCTCGCTGTTCGGTGACTTGCATGCCTACGGGCCGGATGGCGTGCGGTTCTACACCCGACGCAAGACCGTTACCCAACGCTGGCCGTCGTCAGGTGTTCGCGAGGGTGCTGAATTCTCCATGCCGACCATGAAGTAACGCATGTACAAGAGGTGTGCCTGGCTGTCGCCAAGCACACCGTTTCGTATGACACCGATGATCAATGATCGTCGTACTGCCGAGTGATGGTGTGCTGTTTTGTGGTGCCGCTGAAATAATAATTAGATAAAGCTAGAGGCGAATATGAATAATAAGCACAATATATGTTCGGGAAAGGCGGGTGGCCTTTCATTTCTTCAAGGGACGAGGTCTGTTCGAGCAAGGTTTGCAGTTCGTGCTTGACCTATCTGTATTCAACAGGTGTTTGGTGTTGAGTCGAAACGTTCTGAGGAGGTATGCCAAATGAGTACGTTGAAAGAAGGTGCGTCGATGGATGGGCGGGTGTTTTGGCCATCCATTGCAGTGATACTTGGCGTCACAATTCCGCTTATTGCATTTCCCGAGGCTGGAAATGCAGTGATCAATCAAATGTTTGCGTTTGCCACCGGCAAGTTTGGCTGGCTCTACTTGGTTTCAGGCCTGATGACGGTCGCGTTTCTGTTGTGGATGGCGTTCGGGCGCTATGGAAATATACGCCTTGGGCGAAAGAGTGACGCGCCAGAATTTTCCTATTTCAGCTGGGTCGCCATGATTTTTTGTGGCGGTATCGGCATCGCGATTGTCAATTGGGCCTGGGTTGAGCCGATTTATTATTTCAACGGCCCTCCTTTGAATGTCGCGGCTCACAGTCGGGAAGCGGCAGAGTGGGCGTTGACTTACGGACAGTTCCATTGGGGCCTGACCCCATGGGCATTCTATTGCCTGCCAGCCTTGCCGATTGCCTATTCGATGTATGTACGCCGGCAGCCAGGGGTGAGATTGTCCGTGGCTGCCCGTGGTGTGCTGGGTGAGAAGTCCAACGGGTGGCTGGGCCTTACACTGGATACGGTGGTGGTGTTCGGGATCGTGGG
The DNA here is from genome assembly GCF_002205115.1 of Pseudomonas sp. DrBHI1. Lineage (NCBI taxonomy): Bacteria > Pseudomonadati > Pseudomonadota > Gammaproteobacteria > Pseudomonadales > Pseudomonadaceae > Pseudomonas > Pseudomonas sp. DrBHI1. The sequence continues at coordinate 188,805 of NZ_NIBE01000057.1, read as the reverse complement.
TGGCGTGGGCACTTCCCTCGGCCTGGCCGTTCCGCTGGTTTCGACCTTGGCGGGTGACATCTTCGGTATTCAGCAGTCCTTCGCATTCGACATGGGTGTGCTGGCGCTCTGGACACTGATGTTCGGCATGAGTGTGTGGTTCGGACTGAGCAAAGGGATCAAGATTCTCAGTGATATCAACGTCTACCTGGCGTTTGCACTGCTGTTGTTCGCGGCCGTCGTGGGCCCCACGCTGCTGCTGATCAACGGCTGGGCAAACAGCCTGGGCCTGATGATCAATAACTTCATTCACATGAGCTTGTGGACGGATCCGGTTGCCAAGGGTTCTTTCCCTCAGGACTGGACAATTTTCTATTGGGCCTGGTGGATTGCCTATGCACCCATGATGGGCTTGTTCGTCGCCCGAATTTCCCGGGGGCGAACGATCAAGGAACTGATTCTGGCCGAGCTTGTGTGGGGCAGCCTGGGGTGCTGGGTATTCTTCGCAGTCTGGGGCGGGTACTCACTTAATCTGCAACTCAGTGGTGAGTTGGATATCAGCGCCATCTTGACCGCGCAAGGTATCCCTGCGGCGGTGCTCGCCATTTTGAAAACCATGCCCTATTCGGGTATTGCTATTGCAGCGTTCGTGCTCCTTTGCTTTGTGTTCCTGGCGACAACGCTTGATTCGGCGGCCTATGTGCTTGCTTCGGTGACATCGAAAGAACTCAGTGGTTATGAGGAGCCTCAGCGCTGGCTGCGAATTGTATGGGCGCTGTTGCTGGCGGTCATCGGCATCGGGCTTCTCAAGGTGGGCGGGTTGAAGGCTGTGCAAACATCTACCATCGTCGTCGCACTGCCATTGATTCCCGTACTTGGCGTACTGGCTTGGTCACTGCTTCGCATGATTCGTGCAGATCTTGGGCATGCACTAGGAACGACCGAAGTTGTTTTGGACGACGCGCTAACGCTTGACAAGACTCCTGAAATGGACCAGCGACAGACTGCTGATACTGTCTTGATTACGATACACCCAGAGGCTAGATAGCAAGATTTCTATTTTTCTGCTTACTAGGAAGAACCCAGAATTTTCTGGGCTCTTCCTTTCCACCCAGCATATGTATGCCGGACTCTAAGGATTCTGTTAACAGCAGCGGAACGCTATCGAACGGCTATTTGGTTGGTTGAAGGAGCTCCGCCGCCTGGGTACACGCTATTGCAAGCTAGCGGAAGGCTTCGCAGTGATAATTATGTGGCTTGCTGGCGGCGGTGTTTACGACATTACTTTTCGTACAGCGCATAACAAGCGTGCGCGAAGCCCCTAAAGACTTTCAGGGTCGCCGAAGAACATTTGGACAGGTCTCTAGCGCGGGTTTTGCGGGTAGAAAAATCAGAAATTTACCCCCAAAAATACCCGCGATACCCCCAGTAGAATGCGCGATCGAGAATGGCGATTTCTGACAACTTTCGTACAGGCGCTCGCTGGACTTCAGTGTACCTCCACGGTTGAGTGGTCGAAGACGGGACAAGGCGGAATTCCTATTGGAATGCATTTCACGAAGGGCTGCTATCGACCCTTTGCAGCTGTTCGGGGTATCTACGAAACCGAGGTCGATTCAGTTTGTACAAATCATCCGAGCTCACTGATATTCTCGTCTGGCTTGACACGAAGACTGAGTGCATCGATCTGCCCACAAGCAATGGCCATACCGACAAGCGCTGGCAAGCTCTCGGCCTGCATTCGTTTCATCACGCGGCTTCGATAGAGATCGATGGTCTTGGTGCTGACATCGAGGTGTTCGGCAATCTCCCGGTTGCTGAACCCCTGCACCAGCGGGATGAAGACATCCTGCTCTCGCGGGGTGAGGGCGTTGATGCGCTCCTGAACCGAGGCAAGCTCCGTCATGCCAGCCAGTGAGCTCCCTGCTTGCTGCAGCGCTGCCTGAACGCTGTCCAGCAACAGTTGATCGTTGTAGGGCTTTTCGATGAAGTCGCAGGCACCGGATTTGAATGCGCGCACGACAATCGGCACATCGGCATGGGCGCTGACAAAGATGACCGAGGTCTTGATATCACGTTTTTGCAGCGCTTCCTGTACAGCCAGCCCACCCATGCCAGGCATGCGCACATCAAGCAATACACAAGCCGGCCCGCTCAGGTCTGCCGCATCCAGAAAGGCCTGGCCGTTCGTGAAAGGCACGGCCTCGAGGCCTACCGACTCCAGCAGCCAGACCGTCGAGTCGAGCATGCCCTGATCATCGTCGATCACATAAACCCTTGGCTTCATCGCCGGTTGTCGCTCCTGAGGTTATTGGTCGGCAGGCGGCAGCACAGCACCAGACCACCTGACTCATAGGCACGCGCATGCAGGTTGCCACCAAAGCCTTCGACAATACTTCGGCTCATCGACAGGCCAAGCCCAAGCCCCTCGGGCTTGCTGGTGATAAACGGGGTGAAGATCTCATCGAGGCGTTCAGCAGGGACACCGCATCCCTGATCTGCCACTTCGATCTGCAGCCAATCGCCTTGGCGCTCTGCCGTGAGAAATATACGTGATGGTTGGCTGGAATGCTGCTCACGATTGGCTTCGATGGCGTTGCGCAGAAGGTTGAGCAGGACCTGCTCCAGCAGTACCCGGTCGGCGTTCACCCTCGGCAACTGCCCGCCCAGGCGTTGCTCGATACGCACCTGCGCGCCAGCCGCTTCCCAGGCGCACAGGCGCATGGCTTCCTCGATCACTTCGCCAATCTCCAGTGCCTGCAGCTGGCGTGGACCCTTGCGCAGGAAGGCGCGCAGGCGACGGATAACCTCGGCGGCATGGGTGGCCTGGGCGTTGATGCGCTGCAGCCCCTGCTCGACCCGGTCCCGCGCCTGGGGATCGTGCTCCAGGTTGCTCAGGTAGCGCAGGCTGGCATTGCTGTAGTTGAGCACCGCGGCCAGTGGCTGGTTGATCTCGTGGGCGATACCCGAGGCCAGCTCGCCCAGGGTGGCGACCCGGGCGCTGTGGGCCAGGGTTTCCTGGGCCTCGATGCGCAGAGTGATGTCGCGGGACACGGCGACGATCTCCACCACGGCGCCGGTGTAGGTCTCGCGGATCGCCCTGCAGGCGATTTCGAACCAGCGATAGCGGCCATCGGCATGCCGCACGCGACAGGTCATGGTGTGGTAGCCGTCCGCGTCCAGCGCGGTGCCGGCCTGCAGCAAGGCCTGGAGGCGCTCGCCCGGGTGCAGAAGACCACGCACGAGGCTGCCGCGCAGTTGTTCGGGCCACAGCCCGAGCAGGCGGAACGCGGCAGGGGTGGCATCGAGAAAGCGTCCGTCCGGGCTGTGCCGCGAGATCAGGTCGGTGGTGTTCTCGGTGATCAGCCGGTACAGCCTTCGCGCGCGACTGGCTTCGCGCTCGCCACCGCGTTCGGCGCTGGCGTCGCGGCAGCGCGCCAGTACCTGTTGGTGTTGGTCATCGGGAATGAAGGTCCAGAGCAGGATGCGCCCGTTGGCCTCGGCCTCGACCTCGCTGATGGCCCGGCCTTGCTTCAGGCTGGCGCGTACCAGCTCGACATGGTTGGCGGGCAGCCATTGCGCCAGGGGCGGCCCCTGGCGAACCAAGGCCTCGCAGGCAGGATTGAGCTGCACGGGGCTGGCGTCAGCGGCCAGCAGCAGGCTGGGTTGTGGGTCCAGGGCGAGCAGGGGAGAGCAGGTGGCGATCACGATAAAAGGCTCTTTTATAGTAGTTTTACCATATTGCTATAGTCGATCTTCCAGATACGATAGCGGTTCGCGTAAAAAAGCGACAGGGAGGAAAACGCCTCCCACACCCTGATCAGAGCTAACAATCAGCCACCGGGGGCTTGCGCACAGCGCGCGCCTGCCTCCACTACAGGACCCGCGCATGTCGATATTCTCCCAGGGCCTGATGCCCGCACCGGTCAACCACGTCGCCCTGACGCCACTCAGCTTCATCGAACGCACCGCCGCAGTGTATGGCCAGTACCCGGCCGTGATCCATGGCGCCATCCGCCGCGACTGGGCCGCAACCTATGCCCGTTGCCGGCGCCTGGCCAGTGCCCTGCAGGGCCGTGGCGTGGGTCGCGGCGACACGGTGGCGGTGATGTTGCCGAACATTCCCGCCATGCTCGAAGCGCACTTCGGCGTGCCGATGATCGGCGCCGTGCTCAACACCCTCAACGTTCGCCTGGACGCCGAGGCCATTGCCTTCATGCTGCGTCATGGTGAGGCCAAGGTGCTGATCGGTGATCGCGAGTTCCACGGCGTCATCAAGGACGCCCTGGCCTTGCTCGAACACCCACCTCTGGTGATTGATGTGGACGACCCGGAATATGGCGAAGGCCAGCCGGTCAGCGATCTGGACTACGAGGCCCTGCTGGCCGAAGGCGACCCCGAGTTCGCCTGGGAATGGCCCGAGGACGAATGGCAGGCGATCTCGCTCAACTACACCTCCGGCACCACCGGCAACCCCAAGGGCGTGGTCTATCACCACCGTGGCGCCTACCTCAACGCCATCGGCAACCAGATGACCTGGGCCATGGGCCACCGCCCGGTGTACCTGTGGACCCTGCCGATGTTCCACTGCAACGGTTGGTGCTACCCCTGGACCATTACCGCCCTGGCCGGCACCCATGTGTTCCTGCGCCGGGTCGATCCGCAGAAAATCCTCACCCTGATTCGCGAGCACCGGGTCAGCCACCTGTGCGGCGCACCGATCGTGCTCAACGCCTTGGTCAACATGCCCGAGAGCGCCAAGGCCGCCATCGAGCACCCGGTTCAGGCGATGGTTGCCGGCGCGGCGCCACCGGCCAAGGTGATCGGCGCGGTTGAGGAGATGGGCATTCACATCACTCACACCTATGGTCTGACCGAGGTTTACGGCCCGGTGACGGTGTGCGCCTGGCACGCGCAATGGGATGCCTTGACCCTGGAAGAGCGGGCGCGGATCAAGTCGCGCCAGGGCGTGCGCTACCCGACCCTGGACGGCCTGATGGTCGCCGACCCGCAGACCTTGGAACCGGTGCCGCGCGACGGCAATACCCTGGGCGAGATCTTCATGCGCGGCAATACGGTGATGAAGGGGTACCTGAAGAATCCCGAGGCCACCGCCGAGGCCTTCCGCGGCGGCTGGTTCCACACCGGTGACCTGGCGGTGTGGCATGCCGACGGCTACGTCGAGATCAAGGATCGACTCAAGGACATCATCATTTCCGGCGGCGAAAACATCTCCACCATCGAGGTCGAGGACGTCCTGTACAAGCATCCCGCCGTGCTCGAGGCCGCGGTGGTCGCCCGCCCCGACGAGAAATGGGGCGAGACGCCCTGCGCCTTCGTCACCCTCAAGAACGGCCACGGTGCCACCCGCGAAGGCGAGATCGTCGCCTGGTGTCGCGAACACCTGGCTGGCTTCAAGATGCCCAAGACCGTGGTGTTTGGCGAATTGCCCAAGACCAGTACCGGCAAGATCCAGAAGTACGTGCTGCGCGACCGCGCCCGGGCGCTCTGAGCGTTCAGCCACAGCGGCCAGTGCGGCCGCATCGCCGGCTTGCCGGCGATGAGGCCGGGCCTGCCAACTCAAAACCCAAAGCCTAACCGCGAGCCTGAGATGACCACCTACACCGCCCCCCTGCGTGACATGCGCTTCATTCTCAAGGACGTCTTCCACGGCCCTGCCTTGTGGGCCCATCTGCCGGCCCTGGCTGAGCGGGTCGACGCCGACACCGCCGACGCCATCCTCGAAGAAGCCGCCAGGCTAACCGGCCAGCTGATCGCCCCGCTCAGCCGCAACGGCGATGAACAGGGCGTGCAGTTCGCCAACGGCCAGGTGCGCACCCCCGACGGTTTCCGCGAGGCCTGGCGCACCTACCGCGAAGGCGGCTGGGTGGGCCTGGGCGGCAACCCCGAGCACGGCGGCATGGGCATGCCGAAGATGCTCGGCGTGCTGTTCGAGGAGATGATGTACGCCGCCGACAGCAGCTTCAGCCTGTACTCGGCCCTCACCGCCGGCAGTTGCCTGGCCATCGACGCCCATGCCAGCGCGAGGCTCAAGGCCACCTTCCTGCCGCCGCTGTACGCAGGCCGCTGGGCCGGCACCATGTGCCTGACCGAACCCCAAGCCGGCACCGACCTGGGCCTGATCCGCAGTCGCGCCGAACCCCAGGCCGACGGCAGCTACCGCATCAGCGGCAGCAAGATCTTCATCACTGGCGGTGAGCAGGACCTCACCGAGAACATCGTCCACCTGGTGCTGGCGCGGCTGCCGGATGCGCCGGTCGGGCCCAAGGGCATTTCGCTGTTCCTGGTGCCCAAGTACCTGGTGAACGACGACGGCAGCCTGGGGGCGCGCAATCCGGCCCACTGTGGCTCGATCGAGCACAAGATGGGCATCAAGGCCTCGGCCACCTGCGTGATGAACTTCGACCAGGCCGAGGGTTACCTGGTCGGTGAGTCGAACAAGGGCCTGGCCGCGATGTTTACCATGATGAACTACGAGCGGCTGTCCATTGGCATCCAGGGCATCGGCTGCGCCGAGGCCTCTTACCAGAGCGCTGCGGGCTATGCCAACGAGCGTCTGCAGAGCCGCTCGGCGGCCGGTGTGCAAGCCCCAGAGCGCAGCGCCGACCCGATCATCGTGCATGGCGATGTGCGGCGCATGCTGCTGACTATGCGCACCCTCACCGAGGGCGGCCGCGCCTTCGCCGTGTATGTCGGCCAGCAGTTGGACATCGCCCGCTACGCCGAGGATGCCGGCGAGCGCGAACGGGCGCAGCGCCAGGTAGCGTTGCTCACGCCAGTGGCCAAGGCGTTCTTCACCGACAATGGCCTGGAGAGCTGCGTGCTCGGCCAGCAGGTGTTCGGCGGCCACGGCTATATTCGCGAGTGGGGCCAGGAGCAGCGAGTGCGGGACGTGCGCATCGCGCAGATCTACGAGGGCACCAACGGCATCCAGGCGCTCGACCTGCTCGGGCGCAAGGTGCTGGCCGACGGCCGCCAGGCCTTGGCTGGCCTGGCAGCGGAAATCCGTGCCTGGTGCGTCGATGCTCCGCTGCACCGGGAAGCGCTGTTGGCAGCACTGGTGCGCCTGGAGCGCGTCAGCCAATGGCTGCAGGTACAGGCAAGTGACGAACCGAACCTGGTCAACGCCTCGGCGGTGGAGTACCTGCACCTGTTCGGCCTGACCGCCTACGCCTACATGTGGGCGCGCATGGCCAACACCGCGCAGGCGCTGCAGGCCGAGGATCCGGCTTTCCATGGCGCCAAGCTGGCGTGCGCGGAGTTCTTTTTCCAGCGGTTGTTGCCTCGTACCCAGGCTCTGGAGGACAGCATCAAAGCGGGTAGCCAGAGCTTGTATAAAATGTCGCCCGAGCAGTTCTGAGGCGTGCTTGGAGTGGAAATTGCCAGCGTCCGGGTTGCCCTGAGGCAGGGCGACCCGGACGCTGGCAGTGCGACTTAGAACGCCGTAACGGGCAAGGCCATGATACTGCTGGCGCCATTGATGATCGTGTCATGCTGGCCGTGGATTGCTCTTGTCTAGGTGCCGCGTCTTGCTGACCACGTAGCGCCAGTCGGCGCTGATCAGATCGACATCCTCCCAGCGCATTTTGACAAGTTCGCCCGGGCGCACTGGCAGCATCACCAGCAGGCGCATTGCGGTGGTCACGCTGCTCGCATCTAGTTCATCCAGGCGCAACAGGAACTGACCCAAATCTGCCGGTCGTTCGATCGCTGGATTGCTGGTGACTACGTGGCGGATCTTGAGCTCCTCGGTGTTGCTCAGCGCCACGTTGCGTTCCACCCAGCCCCTGCCTTCAGCGAAGCCGAGTACGGCGCGAATGATGGTGCGAACGCGCTTGGCCATGGCCATCGTCCGAGCACGGCGCAGCGTATTGATGATCGAAGTGATGTGTTCAAGTCTGATCTCGGTGACTGGTTTTTCGCCGATGGCCGGCAAGATGTGATTGCGCAGTGCGCCGCGAAACCCTGCAATGGACTTGCTGACCAAATCCGGAGATTTGAAATTCATCCACTCTTCGGCCACGTAGGCAAACGTACGCGCCTCGTTGAGCCATTGTGCCTCGATCTTGGCTTTTTTTGCTTTGAGTGGGTCGATGTGATTGGCCACGCTATTGCGCGCTGTCCGGGCGAGCTCACGGGCTTCCTTCAAGCCCACATCCGGATACCTGCCGATCACGAATACGTTTTCCTTGCCGCGAAGACGGTACTTCAGTCGCCAGTGCCGGGAGGGTGACTTGCCAGGCTTGAGCGAGGCAAGCACCTGTAGATACAGACCCGGTACGTCGCCATCGGCGTACTTTCCTGGTGTGGTCAGCGAACGGATGAAGGCATCGCTGAGCTTTGGAAGGAAAGGAGGTGGTTTGTCGGGGGGCATGGTGTGGGGATATCTTTTTTAATCTGGGCTTGATGTACCCCCGAGATACCCCCAGTCAAGCTGGAATTGAGTGGATTCTGACGGATGGCTATGGATGGAGAATATTTCTAACTATATGAATTTAAAGGCTTTATGGCGCTTGGGGGAACTCGGTCAGAGACTGTCGGGGTCGCCGAAAAACATCTGAATCCGCGAGCGTAACCACCGTTCCGCCGGGTCATTGTCCTGCGCCCCGCGCCAGGCCATGTGCAGCTCGAAGCTGCGCACCTCCAGCGGCAGGTCTTCCGCGCGCAACCCACCCGCCGCGGTCAGCGCATCGGCGGTGTAGTCCGGCACCGTGGCGACGATATCGGTCCCCGCCAGCAAACTCCCCAATCCGTTGAACTGCGGCACCGCCAGCACCACATGACGCTTGCGGCCGATCTCGTCCAGCGCCTCGTCGATGAACCCCGAGAGGTCGCCGGCGAATGACACCAGGGCATGGGGGCGGGCGCAGAAGTCATCCAGGGTGATGCTGCCGGGCATGCTGTCGGCGCGTAGCAGCTTGGGCATGCTGCGGCGCAGCACCTTGCGCTTGGCGTTGGCGGGGAGTTCACTGGTGTAGCTCACGCCCACCGAGATCTCGCCCGAGGCCAGCAGGGTGGGCATCAGCAGGTAGTTGACCCGGCGCACCACCAGGACGATGCCGGGGGCTTCGGCGCGGATGCGCTTGAGCAGCTGCGGCAGCAGGGCGAATTCGGCGTCGTCCGACAGACCGATGCGGAACACCGCGTTGCTGGTCGCCGGGTCGAACTCGGCGGCGCGGCTGACGGCGGTGGAGATCGAGTCCAGCGCCGGCGACAGCAGGGCGAAGATTTCGTGGGCCCGTGCCGACGGTTCCATGCTGCGGCCGGTGCGCACGAACAGCGGGTCGTCAAACAGGTTGCGCAGGCGCGAAAGCGCGGCGCTGATCGCCGGCTGGCCGAGGAACAGTTTCTCGGCGGCGCGGGTAACGCTGCGTTCGTGCATGAGCGTTTCGAACACGATCAACAGGTTGAGGTCTACGCGACGCAAGTCGTTACGATTCATTCGATGCGGCTCGCCAGAAGTGGGGCAGGGGTGAATCTTAAGGCCAAAGGCTGGTACCCTGCACCGATTTCCGGGTGCCAATGCACAGAATTGTCAGGGGCCCAATCAATGACAGGCATGTCGACTATTAACAGCCACTGATGGTCCAACCGTGAAAGCCCGGATAAAGTCCGTGGTAATACGAGATTCACACAGGCGAGGTATGCGATGTCCCGCATGATCCGTTTCCACAAGTTCGGCCAAGCCGATGTGCTCCGATGCGAGGAGCAGGCCGAACCGTCCCCGGCTGCAGGCGAGGTGCAGATCCGCGTCGAGGCGATCGGCGTCAGCTGGTACGACGTGCTCTGGCGGCAGAACCTGGCGCCGTCCCAGGCGCGGCTGCCGGCCGGTATCGGCCACGAGATGGCCGGCGTGGTTACCGCCGTGGGCGAGGGTGTGGACGATATCGCGGTGGGCGATCGGGTCGCCAGCTTCCCGGCCACCAGCGCCAACGACCACCCGGTTTACGGCGACGTGATCGTCCTGCCGCGCAGCGCCATCACCCGTTACCCGGATGTGCTGACCCCGATTGAGGCCAGCGTGCACTACACGCCCCTGCTGATCGCCTATTTCGCCTACGTCGACCTGGCCCGGGCCAAGGCCGGGCAGACCGCGCTGGTCACCGATGCCAGCCACTGCGCGGGGCCGGCCTTCGTGCAACTGGGCAAGGCCCTGGGGTTGAAGGTGATCGCCGCCACCAAGGAGCCCGAGCAGCGCGAGTACCTGCTGGGGCTGGGCGCGGACAAGGTGATCGTCACCGAGGAACAGGACCTGCTGATGCAGATCGGCAAGTACACCGATGGGCGTGGCGTGGACATGGTCCTTGACGGCATGGGTGGCCCACAGATGTCACTGCTCGGCGATGTCCTGGCACCGCGTGGCAGCCTGGTGCTGTACGGCCTGCAGGGCGGCAACCAGACGCCGTTCCCGGCCTGCGCGGCGTTCCAGAAAAACATCCAGTTCCATGTGCACTGCATCGGCAACTTCACCGGCAAGCCGGAGCTGGGCATCGCCCAGGACCAGGTGGCCCTGCAGCGTGCGTTGCGCGACATCAACCAGTTCACCGCCGACCAACTGCTGACGCCGCAGATCATCAAGGTGTATCCGTTCGAGCAGGTGGTCGAGGCGCACCGGCACATGGACGAGTGTCCGTGTGGTGGGCGGGTGGTGCTGGACATGGGGGCGCACTGATCGGGCGATGAAGAAGCTCTCAGGATATTCACGCTCCCGCAGGGGAGCGTGCAGCCTGCAGGGCTGAGACATCAGCCAGTTTTTGCTAAATGTCCTACTGGGGTTTGGGAGGTTTCCTTCAAGCTCGGTTTGCTATTCATCTGCCAGAATCGGACTTCAACTCGAAGCCGTCAGGGAGATGGAGCGATAGCATGACCGAGACTCACGACCAAGCCATGCATTATGTCTACCAGCAAGTCCTGCAGCGCCTGCTGGAGCACATGACCCAGGCCCAGCGCGCCTCGGTGCAGCTGTTGGTCCAGCGATTGCTGGTCGTCGCCGGCGGCCAGGAATACGTCGGTAACGTCCGGGTGCTGGTGCTGCACGGCGTTGACCGACGCAGCGCGCACCTGCTGGCCTGCCTGCGCGCCGCGCAGTTGAGCATCGCCCTGCGCCATGGTGCCACCTTCCGCCTGCGGGTGCTGGCGGCCCGTTTGCCAACCCTCGACGACACCGCCCTTGCCCTTCACGACCGCTGTTTCAGCGCGCTGTTCCTGCACGACGACCCGCGGGTAGAGCTACTGCGTGCGGATGGCGGGCGGCTCGGCCCGTTCGGCGCTCGCCAGGCCTGCTCGGCCGAACAACTGACCGAGACGGGCAACGCCTGGCTGCTGTTCGGTCATCTGGTCGGCGGTCAGCCGGACGCGCTGCTCGGTGCCAGGGGTTACCTGGAGCTGGCTAACGGCTTGGGCCAGGCACTGATGGAGGAGGCCGGCGAGCAGATCCTGATCAGCGCCGAGCCGTTCGCTCAACGCCATCGCCTGCTGGCCTGGGGGCGGCGCTGCCTGCGCCATACCGTGGAGGTGGCCCACGCCCTGACGCCCCACAATGTGCTGGCAGCGGGCCTCGAGCAGTTAGGCAAGGTGCTGGCCGATCCCTGGCAACCGCCGACTTCACCCGTGCTGCGCCAGCCTGGCGGCGAGCCGCGGCTGGTGATGGTTGAGGACCTGTTGCGCCACCCGGACGACGGTGAGCTGCTGGACCGCATGCTCGGCCGGCAGGACGCCCTGGGCAGGCACGCCCAGGGGCCGTCAGGGCTGTTCGATCCCTTGCCGTTGGCCCACCTGCATGGGCTCAAGGCGCAGTACCTGAATCAGCGCAGCTATCGCGAAGGCACGCAGGCGTTCTTCCAGCGTTTTGGCCAACCGTCGGTTGCCTGGCCACAGGGGCGGGCCTTGCGCAGCGAGGCACAGGCACGCCTGGCTGGCGCCTATGACGTGAACGAGGCGCAACTGGTCTGCCAGCTGTTCACCCCGTTCGAGGCGCAGGGGCACAACTTAGAGACCTTTGTGCTGCGCTGTCATCCAGGGATGCGTGTCGCGCTGCCGTATCTGCACCGCGCCTTGCAGGGGCTCCCTTGCCCGGAACCGGTTAGCCAGTGGCTGGTTGAAACCAGTGGCCTGCAGCTCACGCAACTGCGGGGGGTGTATGCTGGCACGCTCAGCCTCCACGCCCGGCGCCTGTTCCAGCTGTTGGGCCGGCGCGATCAGTGGTTGCGGCCCCTGTCAGCCAGTCCGAGCGGCGGCTTTGCGCCATTGCGCGCGGTCGATTAGTCCTGTTGTCGTGGCGAGCACGAGTACTGATCGCGTGACCGTCGATCCAGCGCGCTTGCCCACGACTGCGGCCTGTATGTATAACCAGTGCTTGTTCATCACACCTGACTTGCACCGTGATCGCCCACTCCGTCGATGATCCCCTGTACTACCTGCACAACTTTCGCCAGGTCCTGAGCTGGGTCGGGCAGCGCTATGCCGACCTGCTGGACCGCAACGAGCATGGATTCATCCAGGTTTTCAGCCAACTGCCGGTACCCAGCCAAGCTGTGCTGGTGCGCATGGTCATGCGCAAGGGCGAGCTGTTTCGCAGCGACAAGCTCGCCTATGCCGAGATCGGCGAAACCGAGGCGGCTCTGGCGCCGTTGCTGGTGCTGGGCTGGGTGGTCGACGATGCGCCGGTGACGGTGGAGCAACTGTGGGCGTTGCTGCGCAAGGACGAGCTGGCGACATGCTTCGCAGGGCGGCTTCCCCGCCCGCGCGCTGGCAAGGGCGACTTGCTGGAGCAGTTGCAGGCCCTGGGCTTGCCGCCAGGCCCGCTGGCCCAGTGGTGTCCCGGTTTCCCGGTGCGGATCCTGCACTGGCGCCGGCAGCCGTTGTGCGACCGTCTGCGCCTGCTGTTCTTCGGCAACCTCTACCAGAGCTGGTCGGACTTCGTGCTGGCCGACCTGGGCGTGTTCCGCTATGAACAGGTGGCGTTCAGCGACGACTCGCGGGCCTTGCGCCAGCGCTCCGAGGTCGATCTGGCCATCGCCCTGCACCAGTGTGCCGAGCGTCTGGAGCAGGGCGCCGCGCCTGCCGAGCTGCTCGCGGCGCTGGACGGATTCGACGACAGCAACCCCTGGCTGGCCAGGCGCCGGGCGCGCCTGCTGTTCAGCCTCGGCCAGCAATGCGAGCGCCTGGGGGACTGGGACTTGGCACTGGGGATCTACGCCGAGTGCGCGCACCCCGAGGCACGTATCCGCCAGGTCCGGGTCTACGAGCGCAGCGAGCAATGGCCGCAGGCTCACGCTTTGGCCCAGCATATGGCCCTGGCACCCGCCAACGCCCTGGAGCGTCAGGCCCTGGAACGCCTGCTGCCACGCCTGGTGCGCAAGCTGGGCGGTCCGGCACAGCCGCGCCGGCGCAGCGAGGCGGTGATGCTGATCGAACTGGAACTGCCGACGGAACTTGCGTCACTGGGAGTGGAAGAGGCGGTGCGTCAGCACCTGGAGCAGGAAGGCGGCAGTGTTCACTATGTCGAGAACTCCCTGTTCAACAGTCTGTTCGGCCTGCTGTGCTGGGAGGCGGTCTTCGCCCCGGTGCCGGGGGCGTTCTTCCACCCGTTCCAGAGCGGGCCTCAGGACTTGCACGACGTCGACTTCCAGCAGCGCCGCGCGGCACTGTTCGACGTCTGCCTCGGGCGCCTGGACGATGGCAGTCATCGCCAGGCCATCCTTGACTGCTTCCAGGCCAAGAAGGGCCTGCAGTCGCCTTTCGTGTTCTGGCAGATGCTCGATGAGGCGCTGCTCGAACAGGCACTCGACTACCTGCCGCCCGCGCACCTGAAGGCCTGCTTCCTGCGCCTGCTGCAGGATATCCGCGCCAACCGCGCCGGCATGCCTGACCTGATCCAGTTCTGGCCGGGGCAGGGCGGTTACCGCATGGTTGAGGTCAAGGGGCCGGGCGATCGCCTGCAGGACAACCAACTGCGCTGGCTCGAGTTCTGCCATGCCCACGGTCTGCCGGTCGCGGTGTGCCATGTGCGTTGGAAGGGGGGCGTATCGGTATGAGCTACACCGTGGCCGTGCGCGCACTGTGTGAGTTCAGCGCCAAGGTCGGCGACCTCGACCTGCGTTTCACCCCGTCGCCCACCGCCCAGGAGGGCATCGCCGGGCACCGTCGGGTGGTGGCGCGGCGCGCCGCTGGTTATGAGTCGGAGGTGGCGCTGGAGGGCGAGTACCAGGGGCTGCGGGTACGCGGCCGCGCCGATGGCTACGACCCGGCGCGCAACCGTCTGGAGGAAATCAAGACCCACCGCGGCGACCTGGCCCGGCAGCCCGACAACCATCGTCAACTGCACTGGGCCCAGGCCAAGGTCTACGCCTGGTTGCTGTGCCAGGCCCGGCAGTTGCCGGCGATCGATGTGGCGCTGGTCTATCTCGATGTCGACAGTGATGGCCAGACGCTGATCAGCGAGGGTTATCAAGCCGATGACCTGAAGCGCTTCTTCGAGACCCAGTGCCAGCGTTTTTTGGCCTGGGCGCAGGCGCAAGAGCAGCGGCTGAGCGAGCGGGACCGGGATCTTGGCGCGTTGACATTTCCCTATCCCGAATTCAGGCAGGGCCAGCGCCAACTGGCCGAGACGCTGTACAAGGCCGTGAGCACCGGCCGCTGTCTGATGGCCCAGGCCAGCACCGGTATCGGCAAGACCCTCGGCACCCTGTTTCCGCTGCTCAAGGCCGTGGTGCCGCAGCAGTTGGACAAGCTCTACTTTCTCACCGCCAAGACCCCGGGCCGGGCCCTGGCCCTCGATGCACTGCGCCAGATCACCCGGGCGTCGCCGCAGCCGGCGCTGCGCAGCCTTGAACTGATCGCCCGCGACAAGGCCTGCGAGCACCCCGAAAACGCCTGCCATGGTGAGTCCTGCCCCTTGGCGCGAGGTTTCTACGAGCGCCTGCCGGCCGCCCGCGAAGCCGCCGCGCAGGTGCCGCTGCTCGACCGCGCCAACCTGCGCGAGGTGGCCCTGGCGCATCAGGTCTGCCCCTATTACCTGGCCCAGGAAATGGCGCGCTGGGTCGACCTGCTGGTGGCCGACTACAACTACTACTTCGACGCTCATGCCCTGCTGTTCGGCCTGGCCCAGGCCAACCAATGGCGCACGGCGGTGCTGGTGGACGAGGCGCACAACCTGGTGGAGCGGGGACGGCAGATGTACAGTGCCAGCCTTGACCAGGGCCAGTTGCTGGCACTGCGCCAGAGCAAGCCGGCCGGACTCGGCAGTGCCCTCGACCGACTCAACCGGCAGTGGAACGCGCTGTACAAGGCCCAGGTGGCGCCGTATCAAGCCAGCGAACAACTGCCGGACGCCTTCCTGCGTGCCCTGCAGCAATGCATCGGGCTGATCCAGGAACGCATGAACCAGGCGCCCGCCGAGGTCGAGCCCAAGGTGCTGGAGTTCTTCTTCCAGGCCCTGCAGTTCAGCCGCATCGCCGAGCTGTTCGATGAGCACTTCCTGTTCGATATCAGCCCGCGCAACGGCCCACGGGGGCGGCGCCTGGCCACGTTGTGCCTGCGCAACGTGGTGCCGGCGCGGCTGCTGGGGCCGCGAATGAGCGCGGCGCGCAGCGTCACGCTGTTTTCCGCCACGCTCAATCCGCGGCACTTCTACAGCGACCTGCTGGGCATGCCCGCCGACACGGCCTGGCTGGAGGTCGCCGCGCCGTTCCGCGCCGAGCAGTTGCAGGTGCGCATCGTCAGCGAGGTGTCCACCCGCTACCAGCAGCGCCAGGCGTCGCTTGCGCCGATTGTCGAACTCATCGCCGCCCAGTTCACCCGCCAGCCGGGCAACTACCTGGCCTTTTTCAGCAGTTTCGAATACCTGGAGCAGGTGGCGCGACTGCTGGCCGAGCGCTATCCGGTACTGCCGATCTGGTGCCAGGCGCCCGGCATGGACGAGGCCGGGCGCGAGGCCTTCCTGGCGCGGTTCGTGGAGCACGGGCAGGGGGTGGGCTTCGCCGTGCTCGGCGGCGCCTTCGGCGAGGGCGTGGACCTGCCCGGCACGCGCCTGATCGGCGCCTTCGTCGCCACCCTCGGGCTGCCCCAGGTCAACCCGGTCAACGAGCAGTTCAAGCAGCGCCTGGGCCGCCAGTTCGGCGCCGGTTTCGACTACGCGTACCTGTACCCGGGCGTGCGCAAGGTGATCCAGGCCGCCGGCCGGGTGATCCGCGGCGACCAGGACCGTGGCGTGCTGATGCTGATCGACGAACGCTTCGCCGAGCCCCGGGTGCGGCAGATGTTCCCCAGCTGGTGGCAACTGGGGTGAACGCCGCCATCGCCTGGCGCTGAAACTCCCAGTACACTGCGCGTTCCAACACCTACTTCTGTTGATTTCGAGGTTCCGCATGACGCTCAGTCCTTTGGCAGGCAAGCCGGCTCCGGCCAGCGTGCTGGTCGATATTCCCCGCCTGTTGACCGCCTACTACACCGGCCGTCCCGACGCCGCGGTTGCGGCCCAGCGCGTGGCCTTCGGCACCTCGGGCCACCGCGGCACGTCGTTCGATCTGAGCTTCAACGAGTACCACGTGCTGGCGATCACCCAGGCTATCTGCCTGTATCGCCAGGAAAAGGGCATCGATGGCCCACTGTTCATCGGCGCCGACACCCACGCGCTGTCGGCGCCGGCCGCGGCCAGCGCCCTGGAAGTGCTGGCCGCCAACGGCGTGCAGGTGATGCTGAGCCAGGATGACGAGTACACCCCGACCCCGGCGGTGTCCCACGCTATCCTCTGCTACAACCGTGGCCGCCAGCAGGGCCTCGCCGACGGCATCGTCATCACACCGTCGCACAACCCGCCGCAGAGCGGCGGCTTCAAGTACAACCCGCCCAACGGCGGCCCGGCCGACAGCGACGTGACCAAGTGGATCGAGGCCAAGGCCAACGAGCTGCTGGCGGCGAACCTGGCCGGTGTCAAGCGCATGGACTACAAGCAGGCGCTGGCGGCACCCACCACCCAGCGTCACGACTACGTCAGCAGCTACGTCGCCGACCTGGAAAACGTCATCGACTTCGAGGTAATCCGTGGCGCCAACTTGCGCCTGGGCGTCGATCCACTGGGCGGCGCCGGGGTGCGCTACTGGTCGGCCATCGCCGAGCGCTACCAGCTGAACCTGGAAGTGGTGAACACCGAGGTCGACCCGACCTTCCGCTTCATGACCGTCGACTGGGACGGCCAGATCCGCATGGACCCATCCTCGCCGTACGCCATGCAGGGCCTGATCGGCCTGCGCGAGCGCTTCGACGTGGCTTTCGCCTGCGACCCCGACCACGACCGTCACGGCATCGTCACTGCCGATGGCCTGCTGCAACCGAACAACTACCTGGCCGTGGCCATCGACTACTTGTACCGCAACCGCCCGCAATGGCGTAGAGACGCGGCCGTGGGCAAGACCGTGGTCTCCAGTGGCCTGATCGACCGGGTCACCGCCGCGCTGGGCCGTGACCTGTACGAAGTGCCGGTTGGCTTCAAGTTCTTCGCCCAAGGCCTGTTCGACGGCTCGCTGGGCTTTGGCGGCGAGGAGAGCGCCGGCGCCTCGTTCCTGCGCAAGGACGGCAGCGTCTGGGCCACCGACAAGGACGGCCTGATTCCAGCGCTGCTGGCGGCCGAAATGACTGCTCGTACCGGGCGCAACCCGAGCCAGATCTACGCCGACCTCACCGCCAAGCTGGGCAAGCCTTACGCCACCCGCGTCGAGGCCAAGGCCGACGCGCGGCAGAAAGCGCTGCTGAGCAAGCTGGCGCCGGAGCAGGTCAAGTCCACCGAGCTGGCCGGCGAACCGATCCAGCAGATCCTCAGCCACGCGCCGGGCAACAATCAGGCCATCGGCGGGCTGAAGGTGATGACCGAGAACGGCTGGTTCGCCGCTCGTCCTTCGGGCACCGAGGACATCTACAAGATCTACGCCGAGAGCTTCATCGACGAGGCGCACCTCAAGCGCCTGGTGGCCGAAGCCCAGGTGCTGGTGGACGCGGCGATCGCCTGATCGTCCGTTGAAGCCAATCGCGGGGCAAGCCCGCTCCCACAAGGCCCATGTACGTTGGCCTTGTGGGAGCGCGCTTGCCCCGCGATGCCTTTGATTGTTCCGTTTGTGGAACGAGCAGTGCTGTTTTTGCTGCCTACCGAATCATTAGTCTCATCTGTAAGGTGATAGCCATCAAACAGGAGGCTTCTCATGAAAAACATCCAGGGTATCCACCGCAGCCCCCACGCTCACTGGGTGGGCGACGGCTTCCCGGTGCGCAGCCTGTTCACCTACGACCACCTGGCCCGGCACATCAGCCCGTTTCTGCTGCTGGACTACGCCGGCCCCCACGACTTCACCCCGACCACGGCCAGGCGTGGCGTCGGCCAGCATCCGCATCGCGGCTTCGAGACGGTGACCATCGTCTACCAGGGCGAACTGGAGCACCGTGACTCCACCGGCGCCGGCGGCCTGATCGGTCCGGGCGATGTGCAATGGATGACCGCCGCGGGCGGCATCATCCACGAGGAGTTCCATTCCCCGGCCTTTGCCCGTAGTGGCGGCACCCTGGAGATGGTGCAACTGTGGGTCAACCTGCCGGCCAAGGACAAGCGTGCCGCGGCGGGTTACCAGACGCTGTTGGCCAACGACATTCCCGTGGTGGCGCTGGCAGGCGAGGCGGGCAGCCTGCGGGTGATTGCCGGACGCTACCTGAATCATCAGGGGCCGGCGCGCACCTTCACCGAGATGGACGTCTGGGACCTGCGGCTGAAGGCCGGCGCGACACTGCAACTGCCCTTGGCCGCCGGGCGCAATGCCGCGCTGGTGGTGCTGCGCGGCAACCTGCGGGTCAACGACGAGCGCGAGGCCGGCCCGGCCAGCCTGGTGCTGCTGGAGCGCGATGGCAGCGATGTGCGCCTCGAGGCGGTGGAGGAGGTCAGCGTGCTGCTGCTCAGCGGCGAGCCGATCGACGAACCCATCGTTGGCTACGGGCCGTTCGTGATGAACAGCCAGGCGGAAATCGCCGAGTCGTTCGATGATTTCCAGGCCGGGCGGTTCGGGCAGATGGGCGGCGTCGAGCGCGGCGCCCGACAATAACAAAGCGTTGACTCCAATCGCCGGCAAGCTGGCACCCACAGGATCTGCGCGATCCCTGTGGGAGCCGGCTTGCCGGCGATTGCTTTTTCAAGGGATCACGGCTGATCCGGCACCACCGCGATCACGTCGATTTCCATCAGCCACTCAGCCTGGGCCAACCCCGCCACCACCAACCCGGTGGAAATCGGGAACACCCCCTTGAGCCACTTGCCCACTTCCTTGTACACCGGCTCGCGGAAGCGCGGGTCGGTGATGTAGGTGGTGGTCTTGACGATATGCGACAGGTCCGAGCCCGCTTCTTCGAGCAGCTGCTTGACGTTCTTCATCGCCTGCTCGGCCTGGGCCCGTGGGTCGCCCAGGCCCACCAGCCGGCCTTCGAAGTCGGTGCCGACCTGACCGCGCACGTAGATGGTGTTGCCGGCCCGCACAGCCTGGCACAGGTCGTTGTCCAGGGTCTGGTTGGGGTAGGTGGCCTTGGTGTTGAACATGCGGATGCGAGTGTGGGTAGGCATCAGAGGGCTCCGAAGGTGCTGACGTTGCTGATCGAGGGTTGCTGCTCATCCGCCGCGCGCTGCTCGCGGTCGCGGTAGGCCAGGTAGGTGCGCTGGGTGGCGATGTGGCCGGCGACGTGCTTGGCGTCGTGCCACACGCCCCAGATGAATGACGAGCCGCGGCGCGACAGCCAGGGCAGGCCGAGGAAGTACACGCCCGGCTCCTTCGATACGCCGCGCTGGTGTTGCGGTTTGCCGTTGGCGTCGAAGGCGTCCACCTGCAACCAGCTGAAATCCACGCCATAGCCGGTGGCCCAGATGATGCTCCTGACGTTGGCCTTGGCGAGGTTGAGTTCCAGCAGCGGCTGGCTGACGCAGGCCGGGTCCGGCAGGCGCTTGCGGGCCTCGGGCTCCTCCGGCAGGTCCAGACCGTTGCGTTCGATATAGGCGTCGGCGGCGTCCAGCAGGGCCAGGTAGTTCTCGTCGCCGCGGTTGATGTTCTCGGCCAGGTTGTCCTGGAAACGGGCCACGCCGCCCTCGAACGACTGGGTCAGGCCGACCAGGGTCATGCCCTGGTGGGCGAGGGCGCGAAAGTCCACGGTGTGGCCGCCGCGGGCGCCGGACACGGCGATGGTCACGTGCTCGCGGCCGGGCTTGGCGATCTCCGCGTCCCACTCGCCGAGCACGCCCAGCCACCAGCAGAAATCGCGGTTGCGGTAGCTGCGCGGCGGACGGTCATGGGCGCCGACCGACAGGTACACCTGGCGCCCGGCACGCATCAGTTCCTCGGCGATCTGCACCCCGGAAGAGCCGGCGCCGACCACCAGCACCGCGCCCTCAGGCAGTTGCTGCGGGTTGAAGTAGGCGGCGGAGTGGATCTGGTGCAGGCCTTCGTCCTTTGGCGCGATGGCCGGGATCACCGGGCGCTGGAACGGGCCGGTGGCGGCCACCACGCGGTTGGCGCGGATCACGCCCTGGTTGGTGTCGATGGTGAAGCCCGGGCGGTCGGCGTTGCGCACCACCTTCCTCACCTCGACCCCGGTGCGTACCGGCAGGTTGTACTTGCGCACGTACTGCTCGAAGTAGTCGGCGACCTGGTCCTTGCCGGCGAAGGCGTCGGCGTCGAGGTCGAATTCCAGGCCCGGGAAGCGGTCGTGCCAGACCGGCCCGTTGGCCACCAGCGAATCCCAGCGTCCGGTGCGCCAGGCCTCGGCGATGCGCTTGCGCTCCAGCACCAGGTGTGGCACGCCGAGCTTGCTCAGGTGTTCGCTCATGGCCACGCCGGCCTGGCCGGCGCCGACCACGAGGGTGTCGATTTCGATGTTGTTCAGTGTCATGTCCCAGCCCTTCTTCAGCGGCGTTCTTGTTCAGGTCGGTGGGGACCGCCTTTGCCTGGGGCCAGACTAGGGATGGGCGGGAAATCGCGAAAATAGTATTTAGTTGGGGCTTGCCGATAAATTGGCGAAGGCTCTGCTGGCAATGGGCTGCAGCGGTTTCTAGGGATTGCGCAGGACCCTGTGGAGCGGCCTTAGTTTTTTCCTGCCCAGTGCCGAGGAAAATGTTGGTTTCGCAGCTCCCGGGGCCCACCGAGAATGCCGGTAACCCCAACACAGGAGCTGCACCATGACCTTCTCCATCATCGGCCGCTGCCAGGAAACCGGCCAGGTCGGCATCGCCATCAGTTCATCGAGCATCGCCGTCGGCGCCCGCTGCCCATGGGTGCGGGCCGGGGTCGGTGCCGTGGCCACCCAGAACATCACCCTGCCGGCCCTCGGCCCGCAGATCCTCGACGCCCTCGAGCAGGGCCAGCTGCCGCCCGCCGCGGCACTGGACCGGGTGCTGAGCGCCAATGGCTGGAGCGAGTATCGCCAGGTCACGGTGATCGACAGCCAGGGCCAGGTAGCGTTGTTCACCGGCAAGGAGGCCCTGGGCGTGCACAACGCCGTGGCCGGCGAACAATGCGCCGCGGCCGGCAACCTGCTGTCGTCGCGGGCGGTGATCGAGGCCATGGT
>NZ_NIBE01000057.1:164331-167169 GCF_002205115.1 Pseudomonas sp. DrBHI1 | reverse complement strand
CGTTGAAGATCGCCGGCGAGCTGACCTGGCCGCTGGTGGACCTGCGCGTGGACTGGACCGAGCACGATCCCATCGCCGAGCTGGACAACCTCTGGCAGGCCTACCGCCCGCAGATGCAGGACTATGTGACCCGCGCCCTGAACCCGACCGCCGCGCCGAGCTACGGAGTGCCGGGCGATGAATGAGGTTTCCAGCCGTGCGCTGTTGGAGCGGTTGGTCGGGTTCGCCACGGTCAGTCGCGATTCCAACCTCGAGCTGATCGCCTTCATCCGCGACTACTTGGCCGGGCTTGGTGTCGCTAGCGAGCTGTTCCACAACGAAGAGGGCACCAAGGCCAATCTGTTCGCCACCATCGGCCCCGACGACCGTGGCGGCGTGGTGCTCTCCGGGCATACCGATGTGGTGCCGGTGGAGGGCCAGGCCTGGAGCGTCGAACCGTTCCGGCTGACTGAGCGCGAAGGGCGCCTGTACGGTCGCGGCACGGCCGACATGAAGGGCTTCATCGCCTCGGTGCTGGCGACGGTGCCGGCGTTGCTCGCTCAGCCGCTGAAGCTGCCGGTGCACCTGGCGTTTTCCTATGACGAAGAAGTCGGCTGCCTGGGCGTGCGCTCGATGCTCGCCGCCCTGGCGCAGCGCCCGCACAAGCCGCGGCTGTGCCTGATCGGTGAGCCCACCGAACTCAAGCCGGTGCTAGGCCACAAGAGCAAGCTGGCCATGCGTTGCCAGGTACATGGCGCCGCTTGCCACTCGGCCTATGCCCCCTACGGCGTCAACGCCATCGAGTACGCGGCGCGGCTGATCGGCAAGCTGGGCGAGATCGGTGACGACCTGGCCCGTCCCGAGTACCACGACGAGCGCTTCGACCCGCCGTTCTCCACAGTACAGACCGGTGTGATCAAGGGCGGTCGTGCCCTGAACATTGTCCCCGCCGAATGCGAGTTCGATTTCGAGGTGCGTGCCTTGCCCGGCTTCGAGGCGCAGGTCGTGGCCGATCGGCTGCAGGCCTACGCCGAGACACAGTTGCTGCCGCGCATGCGCGCGGTGAACGGAGCGAGCGATATCCGCCTGCGACCGTTGAGTGCCTACCCTGGCCTGGCCACGCCTGCCGACAGCGAGGCAGCGCGCCTGGTGGCCTTGATCAGCGGTTCGAGCGACTTTGGCACGGTGGCCTTCGGCACCGAGGGCGGCTTGTTCGACCAGGCCGGCATCCCCACCGTGGTGTGCGGGCCGGGGAGCATGGAGCAGGGGCACAAGCCCGACGAGTTTGTCAGTGTCGAGCAGCTACAGGGATGCGATGCCATGTTGCGTCGGCTGGTGGAGCATCTGCGACAGGATTGACAGCGCATGCCCATCCGCTCCCACCCAAGGGGCAGGCGCGGGCGTCGTTGGCGGCTTATGCCGGCACCATCGCAAAGCCTACGCCGAAACGGTTCCAGGCATTGATGGTGGCGATGGCCAGGGTCAGGTTGGCGACCTCCTTGGCGCTGAAGTGCTCCAGCAGCGCCTGGTACTCGTCCTGCGGCGCGCCACGCTCGGCCAGGCGGGTCAGGCTCTCGACCCAGGCCAGGGCGGCCCGCTCGCGCTCGCTGAAGTAGCGTGTCTCGCGCCAGACGCTCAGGGTCTGCAGGCGCGCCTCGGTTTCGCCGGCCTTGCGCGCATCGTTGGCGTGCATGTTGACGCAATAGGCGCAGCCATTGATCTGCGAGGCGCGCAGGCGGATCAGCTCGAGCAGCGAGTGCTCCAGGCCCGAGGCGACCAGCGCCTGTTCGAGGCCGATCATGGCCTTGTAGGCTTCCGGCGAGTGTTTGGCCCATTCGATACGGTCGTGCATGGTGAGACTCCAGGTCGGCAAGAGGTAAGTGGCACTACCTTAGCGCCAGGCCGCGCCGCGCCGAATAGCCAATCCCGCGCTTTGCCAGGAGGCCAATCGGTCATTCGGATGAGCACTGACAGGCATCCAATCTCTTCATTTCTGCCAGGGCGGTCGAGTCGGGATAATGGGCGGGTCAACACCTGAGAACCGTTTCATGTCCGCAGATCGATTCATGCGCGAGGCCCTTGAGCTTGCCCGCGCCAATATCCAGGCCGGTGGCCGCCCCTTCGGCGCCGTGCTGGTCCATCAGGGGCAGGTGATCGCCCGTGCCGTCAACGAGATCCACAGTACCCAGGACCCGACCAGCCACGCCGAGATGCAGGCCATCCGCCAGGCCGCCCAGGTGCTCGGCCGGGCGCGCCTGGACGGCGCCGAGATCTACGCCAGCGGCCATCCGTGCCCGATGTGCCTGGCCGCCATGCACCTGTGCGGCATCGAGCGCGCCTGGTTCGCCTATGACAACGACGAGGGCGAGCCCTATGGGTTGTCCACCGCCGCGGTGTATGCGCAGATGGCCCGCCCGCCTCGGCAGCAGAGCCTGCCCCTGCGCCCGCTGAAACCGGCGGGTGAAAGCGGCCTGTACCGTGAATGGCAGCAGGTCGGCGAAGCATGAGAGGCACGTTGAACCTGTTGCTGGTAGTGCTGCTGGCGTTGAACCTACGGCCGATCCTCACCAGCATCGGCCCGCTGCTCGAACCGATGCGCCATAGCACTGGCCTGGGCTACCAGCAGGCGGCGCTGCTGACCGCGTTGCCGGTGCTGTGCATGGGCCTGGTGCCGCTCCTGCAACCCTGGCTGCGGCGCTGGTTGAGCGAGCATGGCGGCATGCTGGCGGGGCTGGCGGCCATCGCCCTGGCATGTCTGTGGCGCCTGCAACTGGACAGCGCCTGGGCGCTGATCGCAAGCGCGGTGGTCGCCGGGCTGGGCGTCGCCGTGGTGCAGGGCATGATGCCAGGCTTGGTCAA
>NZ_NIBE01000057.1:72958-164285 GCF_002205115.1 Pseudomonas sp. DrBHI1 | reverse complement strand
CATTGGCAGTTCGGCCTTGGCCTGTGGGCGCTGCCGGCGCTGCTGGCTATCGTGGCGTGGGTCGCCCTGCGCCCGCGCCAGGACACGCCGTCCCTGGCCGGTGGCGGCGGCGGGCACTGGTTCGGCAACCGTCGGGCCTGGCTGCTGGCGCTCTACTTCGGGCTGATCAACGGCGGCTACACGAGCATGGTCGCCTGGTTGCCGGCCTATCACCTGGAGCACGGCGGCACGGCCCAGAGTGGCGGCGAGCTAGTCGGGTTGATGACCATCTTCCAGGTCTGCGGCGCCCTGGGCCTGCCGTTGCTGCTGCGGCGCCTGGCCGATCGCCGGCCGGGGCTGTGGCTGGCCTTGCTCATCCAGCTGGCGGGCTTTCTTGGCTTGCTGCTGGCGCCGACCAGCGCCATGGGCCTGTGGGTGGCGCTGATCGGCCTGGGTCTGGGCGCGTGCTTCAGCCTGAGCCTGACGCTGACCCTGGAGCACCTGCGCACGCCCGGTGAAGCCGGCAGCTTGGCGGCTTTTGTCCAGGGCGTGGGTTTCATCATCACCGGTATCGTGCCGTACATCACCGGCTGGCTGCGTGATGTCAGCGGCGACTTCCAGGCGTCCTGGACCCTGCTGACCTGCACGGTGCTGGCGATGCTGCTGGTGACCGTGCGTTTCGCCCCCAACGGCTATGCCCGGGCCATCGCCGGTGAGCGGCGAGCGCCTGCGGCGGCGCTCAACTGAGGCGTTGCAGGGTATCGCCGACCCGGTCCAGTGCCGGGTCGATGTCCAGCAGTTCGATGGCACCGAAGCCGAACAACAGGCCTGGCCTGACCGGCGCTTCGCTGAAGAATGGCGCCAGGGAGTAAAGACCGACCTCCACCTTGCGCGCCAGGTTGATCAGCAGCTCGACGTCCACCCCGGGCTTGGCCAGCGCGCTCAGGTGAAAGCCGGCGCTGGCCGGCACCGCGTCGAACCACGGCGCCAGGTCGCCACCCAGGCGTGCCAGGATCCGTTCGCGGCGGGCGCTGTACACCTCGTGGCAACGGCGGATGTGCTTGTTCAGGTGACCTTCGCTGATGAACCGCGCCAGCGCCCACTGCTGCAGGCTAGGGCTGTGCCAGTCGCTCAGGTGCTTGGCCACGCAGGCGGCCTGCAGCACGGTCGGCGGCAGCACCGCGTAACCCAGGCGCAGTTCCGGCAGCAGGGTCTTGGAGAAGGTCCCGACATAGGCCACCAGGCCATGTCGATCCAGGCGCTGCAGGGCTTCGGCGGCCGGCCCCTGGTAGCGGAACTCGCAGTCGTAGTCGTCCTCGATGATCAGTGCGCCAAGCTCCGCGGCCCGCGCCAGCAGCGCCTGGCGCCGTGGCTCGGCCATGGGCATGCCCAGCGGGAACTGGTGCGAGGGTGTCACGTAGATCAGCCGGGTGCCGTCCTCGATCTGCTCGACGCACAGCCCCTGGTCGTCCACCGGCACCGACTGCAGGCGCGCGCCGAGGGCCAGGAATAGTTGGCGTGCCGGTGGGTAGCCCGGGTCCTCCATGGCCACCTTGCAGCCGGGTTCGACCAGTACCCGGACGATCAGGTCCAAGGCCTGCTGGGCGCCATTGCACACCAGCACATCGCTGGCCGCGCACTGGATGCCGCGGGTGAAGGCGATCTGGTGGGCGATGGCCTCGCGCAGCTCCGGCAGGCCCTGGGCGGAAAACTGCCGGTCGGGGTGGCGCTGGCTGCGGCGCAGGGCGTAGTTCATGCAACTGCGCCAGTGGTCGTAGGGGAACTGCGCCTTGCTCGAGGCGCCGCCGATGAAGTCATAGCGCGACGGTGCGTCCAGCGCCCGCCGGCCCAGCACCGTGGCGCGCTGGCGCCAGCGTTCGAGGGTGTCGGCGGCGGCCAGCGGGATGTTGTCGCAGTCGCTCTGGCGCGGCGTGTGGCGCGGGGTGATGAACGTGCCGCGACCGACCACGCCGCTGAGCAGGTTGTCATAGGTCAGGCGCGAATAGGCTTCGGCCACGGTCTTGCGCGAAACCCCCAGTTGTTCGGCCAAGAGACGCGTGGGTGGCAGCTGGGTGCCGGCGGCCAGGTGGCCACTGTCAATACCGGCGCGCAGTTGCTGGTAGAGCTGTTCGGCCAGGCCTTTGCGGCCTTCGAGGCGGATGTGCAGTTCCATCGGGGGAGGGTGTCCGAAGCGCAGGGGGATAAAAGCTTCGGGGTTTATTGCGTTGGCTGCAAGGGGACCGCTCTGCGGCCCATCGCCGGCAAGTCGGCTCCCACAAGGACCGTGTTCACCCTGTGGGATCTGGCTTGTTGGCGACGAGGAGTCAAAGTCGGGCGGTACTGATGGTGATGTAGCCTTTTTCCGGCAGTGCGATGCGGATCACCGTCTCGTCTTCGCAGGCCTTGCGTTTCTGCTGGATGCACACGCCGTCCACCGCGGCTTCGCGCATGCGGGCTGGGATGGCGCGGCCCTTGGCATCGAAGAAGGCTTCGCTGGCGAGCAGCTCGACCCGCTCGATCAGCTGGCGGGTGTGCTCGTCGGTGGCACAGAAGAACCGCACCCCGGACAGGTGCGGATTGTCATCGGGGTTGCTGACCTCGTGGGCCAGCAGTTGGCGCAGGGTATGGCGCAGTTCACGGGTAGGGTGATCAGCGTTTGCGGGCATGGCATGGCCTCGTCTGGATGGGGTTGGCCGTGCCGGGGCGGCGGTCACGTCTCCAGGTCGGATGATGTTTTGCCGACGGTGTGGCAACAATCTAGAAGCTTCCGTGTTTTCGGTAGGAGGGTTCCGAAATTACAGGTGCCAGGTTGAACATCGCCTTGATCCGCGTCAGGGGCGGGGCACAATTTCCGTCGCCTCGACAGCGCCGGGCTCAAGCGCCGCCTCGACGATTTCGATCCAGTGCCGCACCGGCGTGCGCCCGGCACCGCCGAGGTGCAGCTGGCAGCCGATGTTGGCGGTGGCAATGAGCTGCGGGTTGCCGCTTTCCAGGGCGTTGAGGCGGTTGTCGCGTAGCTGGCGCGCCAACGTCGGCTGGGTCAGCGAATAGGTGCCGGCCGAGCCGCAGCACAGGTGGCCATCGGGCACCTGGGTGAGGTGGAAGCCCAGGCGCTGCAGCAGGCCTTCCACCGCTCCGCCGAGCTTGAGGGCATGCTGTAGGGTGCAGGGGCAGTGGAACGCCAGGCGCTGCTCGGTGCAGACACCCAGTCGCTCCAGTGGCTCGGCCTGCAGCACCTGCACCAGGTCGCGGGACAGGGCACTGACCGTGGCGGCCTTGGCGGCGTAACGCGGGTCTTGTTCCAGCAGGTGGCCATAGTCGCGGACGAACGCACCGCAGCCGCTGGCGGTCTGCACAATGGCCTCGGCGCCGGCCTCGATGGCCGGCCACCAGGCGTCGATGTTGCGCCGGGCACGGTCGAGTCCACGCGCCTGTGCATCCAGATGATAGTCCACGGCGCCGCAGCAGCCGGCCTCATGGACCGGTTTGACGCTGATGCCGAGCCGGTCAAGCAGGCGCGTGGCGGCGGCGTTGGTGTTGGGTGAAAGGGCCTGCTGCACGCAGCCTTCGAGCAGCAGCACATGTCGGGCGTGGCGCGGTGTCAGGCGTTGGCGTGGGGCTACAACATGCGCCGGCAGCTTGTCCTTGAGGCTGGCCGGGAGCAGGGGGCGCAGGGCCTGGCCGGCGCGCACCAGGGCCTCGAATGCGCCAGACCGTGGCACCACGGCGCGCAGGCCGGCGCGCAGCAGGCGTTGCCCCGGTGGTCGGGGGACTTGCCGGTCGACCACGGCGCGGCCGATGTCGAGCAGGTTGTGGTACTCCACCCCCGACGGGCAGGTGGTCTCGCAGTTGCGACAGCTCAGGCAACGGTCCAGGTGCGCCTGGGTGCTGGTGCTCACCGGCTCGCCTTCGAGCACCTGCTTGATCAGGTAGATGCGCCCGCGAGGCCCGTCCAGTTCATCGCCGAGCAACTGGTAGGTGGGGCAGGTGGCGGTGCAGAACCCGCAGTGCACGCAGGCGCGCAGGATACGTTCGGCCTCGTCGGCGCGGGGCAGTTGGCGGGCGGAGTCGCTCAGGTGTGTGTGCATGCCGTGGCCTCACAGGTCGGCGTACAGGCGGCCAGGGTTGAACACGCCCTGGGGATCGAGTTGGCGTTTGAGCGCCTGGTGATAGCGCAGCGTCAAAGGATCAAGCGGGGCGCTGCTGTCATCACCGGGCCGGTAGGCGGTGGCATGACCGCCGGCCTCGGCCGCCAACGCCCGGATGACGGACGCCGGGGCATCAGACTTCAGCCAGCGCTGGGCGCCGCCCCAGTCGAGCAACTGACGCCCCGGAAGGTCGAGGGCGCCGCAGGCAAGGGGCAGGGAAAGCCGCCACAGCGTCGCGGGTGCGGCGAAGAAGGCCAGGCGCTGCTCGCGCAGGTCGTGCCAGAAGTTCGTGTCGAGCGCTTCGCCACCCAGGCGCTCGCGGGCCGAGCGCACCGAGCCTTCGCCGCCTTCCAGGCGCAGGTGCAGCGTCTCGCCGTCATGGCAGGCAGCGCTGATCGGCAGCGCTTGCCGGCCCCATTCGACGAGTTCGGCCAGGGCCTGGCCTACGTTCATCTCCAGGCACAGGCCCAGGCACTGGCGTGGTCGCGGCAGCACCTTCAACGACACCTCGGTGAGCAGCCCCAGGCAGCCGAAGCTGCCCGCCATCAGCCGCGATACGTCGTAGCCGGCGACATTCTTCATCACCTCGCCGCCAAAGCGCAGGTGCTTGCCGTGGCCGGTGATCAGCCGGGTACCGAGGACGTAGTCACGCACCGACCCGGCCCAGGGCCGGCGTGGCCCCGACAGCCCGGCCGCGACCATGCCGCCCAGCGTTGCCTCGGGGCCCAGGTGTGGTGGTTCGCAGGCCAGCATCTGCCCGGCCTCGTGCAGTGTCGCCTCGACCTCCCGCAGCGGCGTGCCGGCGCGGGCGGTGAGTACCAATTCGGTGGGGTCGTAGCCGACGATGCCCCGGTGGCCGCGGATGTCGATGACCTGCCCGGTTACCGGGCGACCGAGCATGGCCTTGCTGTTGCCGCCCTGGATGCGCAGCGGAGTGCGCATCTCCAGCGCCTGGTTGACCTGCTCCCGCAGGTCCTGGCTCAAGTCCCTGTCCATCAGAAACGCTCCAGGTCGGGGAAGGGCAGTTGCCCGTTGTGCACATGCAGCGCGCCGAACTCGGCGCAGCGCTGCAGGGTGGGGATGTTCTTGCCCGGGTTGAGCAGGCCCCGTGGGTCGAAGGCGGCCTTGACCGCGTGGAACAAGGTGATCTCGTCGCTGTTGAACTGCGCGCACATCTGGTTGATCTTCTCCCGGCCCACGCCGTGTTCGCCGGTGATGCTGCCGCCGACGGCCACGCACAGTTCGAGGATCTTGCCGCCGATGGCCTCGGCGCGCTCCAGTTCGCCGGGCAGGTTGGCATCGAACAGGATCAGCGGGTGCAGGTTGCCGTCGCCGGCATGGAACACGTTGGCCACCCGCAGGCCGTACTGCCGGGAAAGCTCGCTGATGCCCTTGAGCACTCGTGGCAACTCCCGGCGCGGGATGGTGCCATCCATGCAGTAGTAGTCCGGGGAAATGCGCCCCACCGCCGGGAAGGCATTCTTGCGCCCGGCCCAGAAGCGCGCGCGCTCGGCTTCGTCACAGGCCAGGCGCACCTCGCGGGCGCCGGCCCTGCGCAGCACGGCATCGACCCGTGCGCAGTCGTCCTGCACGTCGGCCTCGACACCGTCGAGCTCGCACAGCAGGATCGCCGCCGCGTCCAGCGGGTAGCCGGCATGGATGAAATCCTCGGCGGCGCGAATCGCCAGGTTGTCCATCATCTCGAGTCCAGCCGGGATGATCCCGGCGCCGATGATTTCGGCCACCGCGCCCCCGGCATCCTCGACGCTGTCGAAACTGGCCAGCAGTACCCGTGCCACCTGCGGTCTGGGCAGCAGCTTGACGGTGACTTCGGTGACGATACCGAGCATGCCTTCGGAACCGGTGAACAACGCCAGCAGGTCGAATCCGGGGCTGTCCAGGGCATCGCTGCCCAGCACCAGGCGTTCGCCTTCGACGGTGAGGATTTCCACCTTGAGCAGGTTATGCACGGTCAGGCCGTATTTCAGGCAATGCACGCCACCGGCATTCTCGGCGACATTGCCGCCGATCGAGCAGGCGATCTGCGAGGACGGATCGGGCGCGTAGTACAGCCCATGGGGCGCCGCCGCCTGGGAGATCGCCAGGTTGCGCACACCAGGCTGGACCCGGGCGAAGCGGCCCTGCGGGTTGACCTCGAGAATGCGCTTGAAGCGCGCCATTACCAGCAGGATGCCCTGGCTCAACGGCAGGGCGCCGCCGGACAGGCCGGTGCCGGCGCCGCGCGCCACCACCGGCACGCCGTGCTGGTGGCAGAGCCGCAGCAGCGCCTGCACCTGCTCGATGCGCTCGGGCAGCGCCACCAGCAGCGGTAGCGTGCGGTACGCCGAGAGGCCGTCGCACTCGTAGGGCCTGAGGTCTTCGCCGCGGTGCAGGATCTCCAGGTCGGGCAGGGCCTCGCGCAGGGCGGCCAGCAGTGCCGGCTTGTCCACGGCTGGCAACGGTCCGTCGACACGTTCGTCGTAAAGGATATTCATGAAGACTTACTGCGCCAGGTGCCGGATCATCGCCACCGTCAGGTACAAGCGTGGCGCCACGCTGGCGATCTCCATGTATTCGTCGTCGCCATGCAAGCCGGCGCCGACCACGCCGAGGGTCTCCAGCACCGCCGGCTTGTCACTGTCGGGCACGTAGGCGTAGCCGGCGTCGGTGCCGAAGCGCATGGCGATCGGCTGCAACTGCCGGTCGATCTTGCTGAAGAGCTGCCGCGCCGTTTGCGCAAGTTCCGTGGAGGCGTCGTTCCTGGCCAGCGGCGGACGGCCTTTTTCCATGACCAGCTCGACCTGGATATCGGCCACCAACTGTTTCTTGATGATCCGCAGGGCATCCTCCTGCACCCGCTCGGTCTCGCTCAGGTCGGAGTAGCGCATGTCGGCCTCGGCGCTGGCCTGGGCGGGAATGATGTTGGCTTTTTCCCCGGCCTTGGCCAGGGTCCAGTTGACGGTGGTGCCCTTGCTCTTGTCGCCGAGGTTGTTCAATTGCAGCAACTGGTGCGCCAGCTCCAGCAGCGCGTTGCGCCCGGCCTCCGGGGCGGAGCCTGCGTGGGAGGCGCGGCCCTTGACCTCGAGCTTGAGGCGATTGATGCCGTTGGTGGCGACGGTGACCGCGTCCTTGTCGGGCGGCTCGTAGGAGAAGACGAAGTCATGCTTGCGCGCCAGTTCGGCAATCAGCTGCCGCGAGCCGGTCGAGCCCATTTCCTCGTCCGGGTTGAACAGCACGGTGAGGGTGCGGTAACCCTTGTACTGCTGGTCTTGCAGCAGTTTCAGCGCATGCAGGATCATCGCCACGCCGCCCTTGGCATCGGCCACGCCGGGGCCGTAGGCGCGGTCGCCGTCGATCCGAAACGGACGCTTGGCCACGGTGCCGGGGCCGAACACCGTGTCGTAGTGGACCATCAGCAGGAAGTCCTTGTCGCCACTGCCCTTGAGCGTACCGACGATGTTGTCGCCCACCGAAGGCGTGGCCGGCTGCGTCGTGACCTTGGCGCCGAGAGCCTCCAGTCGTTTCACCAGTTCGTTGCCGACCTGCTTGAGGCCGGGCTCGGTACCGGTGCCGGTGTCCACGGCCACCAGGGTCTTGAGGGTTTCCAGGTAGTGAGGCTGTTCGGCCTGGGCCTGGCTGAACAGTGCCTGGGGCGTCGGGTCGGCGGCCTGGGCGGTGGCGCAGGCCAAGGCAAGGGCCAAAGAGCAGAGTCGCAAGGGCATGGGCAGGGATCTCGTTGTGTGAACCCTTTAGCGTAGACCCTGCTACGCGATCATCCCAAGGCCAGACCGTGCCCCATTGCTCAGAACCAGCGGTCGTTACGTTTGCGGCCACGGGTCAGCGCCGGCAGGATCAGCCCGGCCAGCAGGCCGGCCCCGGCGATGCTGCCACCGTAGACCATGTAGCGCATCATCACCTGCTTGTTCTCGTCACCCAGGCGTGCCTGGGTGTCGCGCAGGGTCGACTGGCTCTGCTCGAGCTGTTCGTTGAGTGCCTTGTTGCGGCTTTCCAGCTCGTCGATCAGCGCCTTGCGCGAGTCGAGGGTCTCCTGCATGCCCTGCACGCGGTTCTTCCAGCTGTCGTCGATGGTCTTGAGCTGGCCGGACAGTTCGGCCACCTGGGCGTCGAGCTGCGGCAGGCGCTCGCTTTGGCCGGGCACCGCCTGCAAGTCGCTGGTGAGGATCCACACCAGGTCGCCGCTCTGCCCGCGTACCTGGCTGTAGTTGCCCTGGCTGGTGACCAGGGTGACCTTCTGCCCCGACTTGAGCGTGCCGACGATGCGGTGGCCGTCGGTGGGGCCGCTGCGGACATAGGTGCTCAGGCTGTCGCTGACCCAGCGCGCATCGCTGGCCGGCTCTTCGGCGTGGGCTGGGGCGGCAAGGGCGATCAGGGCGGCGATCAGGCCGCCGCGCAGGACGGTGAGGGCAGGAGGAACGGGCTGGATGTCTGGCATGCTGGTCTTCGCTGAAACAGGACGAATGAAGGCCCGATGACTGGGCCGGCGATCCGGTCGGGTGGATTGACCGTCAGCGAAAGACCGTTTTTTTGTAGGCAGGTTCACTGCCTGGCTTGGGAAATGTCTGCAGGATGTTGCGGGAAGTGGTGTGTAACTTGCCCCTGTGAGCGCCGGCCTGCCAGCAAAGGGGCCGCAAGGCGGCCCCCCGAGGTCTCAGGCTACCACCTCATAGCACGGCACATACGCCGCCCCGCCGGGCAGCTTCATGCGGTGTTGGTCGACGAACGCCTGCAGCAGGCGCCCGAGCGGATCAAGGATCGCCGCGTCGCCACGGATCTGGTACGGCCCGTGCTCCTCGATCAGGCGAATGCCCTTGTCCTTGACGTTGCCGGCGACGATCCCGGAGAACGCCCGGCGCAGGTTGGCCGCCAGTTCGTGGGGCGGCAGGTTGCGGCGCAGGGCCAGGTTGGCCATGTTCTCGTGGGTCGGGTCGAACGGGTGCTGGAAGCCTTCGTCGATTTTCAGCAGCCAGTTGAAGTGGAAGGCGTCGTTACGCTCGCGGCGGAACTGCTTGACCGCCTTGAGCCCCTCGACCATCTGCCGGGCGACTTCGGCCGGATCATCGATGATGATCTGGTAATGACGCTGGGCGGCCTCGCCGAGGGTGGCCCCGACGAAGGCGTGCAGTTGCAGCAGGAAGGCTTCTGCGCTGCGCGGCCCGGTGAGCACGACCGGGAACGGCAGGTCCTGGTTGTCCGGGTGCATGAGGATGCCGAGCAGGTACAGGAACTCCTCGGCGGTGCCGGCGCCGCCGGGGAAGATGATGATGCCGTGGCCAACGCGGACGAAGGCTTCCAGGCGCTTCTCGATATCCGGCAGGATCACCAGTTCGTTGACGATCGGGTTGGGCGCCTCGGCGGCGATGATGCCCGGCTCGGTCAGGCCCAGGTAGCGGCTGCCGTGCATGCGCTGCTTGGCGTGGGCGATGGTGGCGCCCTTCATCGGGCCTTTCATCACGCCCGGGCCGCAGCCGGTGCAGACATCCAGCTTGCGCAGGCCCAGCTCGTGGCCGACCTTCTTGGTGTACTGGTATTCCTCGCTGCTGATCGAGTGACCGCCCCAGCACACCACCATCTTCGGCTCGACGCCCGGGCGCAGGGTGCGGGCGTTGCGCAGCAGGTGGAAGACGTAGTCGGTGAGGCCCTGGGAGCTCTCGAGGTCGATGCGCTGGCTGGCCAGCTCGCTCTCGGTGTAGACGATGTCGCGCAGGGCGCTGAACAGCATCTCGCGGGTGCTGGCGATCATTTCGCCGTCGACGAAGGCGTCGGCCGGGGCGTTGAGCAGTTCCAGGCGCACGCCGCGGTCCTGCTGGTGGATGCGTACCTCGAAATCTTTGTAGGCCTCGAGGATGGTCTTGGCGTTGTCGACATGGGCGCCGGTGTTGAGGATGGCCAGGGCGCACTGGCGGAACAGGGTGTAGAGGCTGCCGGTACCGACTTCGCTCAGTTGCTGGACTTCACGTTGCGACAGCGTCTCCAGGCTGCCCTTGGGGCTGACGGAGGCGTTGATGACATTGCGTTGGGGCATCTGGTCTTTCCTGTGCGGGTAAAACATCCTTCTTGGACAACACCATACAAGCAAATGTGCGTGGCAACGAGGGCCTTGGTGAAAAACCTTGGACGCAGTGCCTACCCCGTGGGAGCCGACTTGCCGGCCAAAGGGCTGCGTAGCAGCCCCGGGGTTATTGGACGTTGAACACATGCCGCAGGTACGCCACGAAATTCTCGTCCCGGCACTGGGTCTTGCCCGGACTGTCGGAGATCTTCGCCACTGGCGCGCCGTTGCAGGCGGTCATCTTGATCACCATGTTCATCGGCCTGACCCCGGGGATGTCGCAGGTCAGGTTGGTACCGATACCGAAGCTGACGTTGATCCGCCCGTGCAGGGCGCGATAGAGCGTCAGCATCTTCTCGAAGTCCAGGCCGTCGGAGAAGATCAGCGTCTTGCCACGTGGATCGATGCCCAGCCGCTGGTAGTGGGCGATGGCTTTCTCGGCCCAGGCCAGCGGCTCGCCCGAGTCATGCCGTAGGCCGTCGAAGAGCTTGGCGAAGTACAGGTCGAAGTCCTTCATGAATGCATCCATGCCGATGCAGTCGGTCAGGGCGATGCCCAGCTGGCCACGGTACTCACGTACCCAGCATTCCAGCGCGGCGGCCTGGCTGTCGACCAGGCGCGGGCCGAGCTGCTGGTGGGCCATGAACCATTCGTGGGCCATGGTGCCGATGGGCTTGATCTGGTATTCGCGGGCCAGGTGCACGTTGCTGGTGCCGACGAAACGCCCGGGGAAGTCGCGTTTGAGGATATGCACCACCTCTTCCTGTACCCGATAGGAGAATCGCCGGCGGGTACCGAAGTCGGCCAGTTGCAGACCGGCCAGTTCGTCGTCGCTGGCTTCTGCCCTGAGCCAGTCGAGCTTCTGGTACAGGCGCTCGCCGACCTGTTCGATCAGCACCTCGCGATAGCGGTAGCGGTTGCGTACCTCGCTGATGATCGCCAGCAGCGGGATCTCGAACAGGATCACGTGCAGCCACGGGCCGCGCACGCGGATCGCCAGTTGCCCGGCATCGTCCAGGCCGACCTGCACATAGCGCAGGTTGAAGCGGAACAGGCTGAGGAAGCGGATGAAGTCCGGCTTAATGAACGGGATCTTTTCCAGGTAGGCCAATTGGTCGTGGGTGACCGAGACATCGGCCAACTGCTCGACCTGGTAGCGGATCTCGGCGAGGTAGGGCGCCAAATCCTCGTCATTGCGGCAGCGGAACTCCCATTCCACTTCGGCGTTGGGGTAGTTGTGCAGCACCGCCTGCATCATGGTGATCTTGTAGAAGTCGGTGTCCAGCAGGTTCTGGATGATCCGTGGGCCGAAGACGCTGTCGCTCATGGGTGGTCCTCCTTGAGTAAGTCGAGCCGGGTATCGAGGGCCTGTTCGTCGGCACACAGATGGATGCCGGTGCTGGCCATTTCATCGCAGGCCGCCTGTGCGCCCTCGGTGCTCAGGGCGCGGCAGGCCGGCAGGTACAGCAGCACCTCGAAGCCGGCGCGGCGCAGCTGCAGGGCGGTGGTGCGCACGCAGTAGTCCAGTGCCAGGCCACCGACGATGATCGCCTGCACCTGTTGCACCTTGAGGAACTCGATGACGCCGGTAGAGCGGCGCTCGGCCAGGTCGTGGTAGCACGCCCCATAGGGGTGCAGGTCAGGCTCGACGCCTTTCCAGACAAAGTAGTCGTAGTCGATGGGAGCGGGCAGGCCGGGCAGCAGCTCGAAGCCCGGCGTACCGGGTACGCAGTGGCTGACCCAGGTCAGGTCGGCATTGGCCAGGGGCAATGCCTGCAGCATCTGGCCCGGCTCGGCGACCACCCAGGCGGCGTTGGCCGGGTGCGCGTCCTTGCTGCCCAGGCGCAGCGAGGCGCGTTGGGCCATGGCGTTGAGCGCAGGGGCGATCAGGTGGCCGCCGGGCACCGGCAGCTCCTGGGGGGCGTTGGCGGTGAAGCCGTTCTGCGCGTCGACATCGAAACTGGCGATTTTCATTGGAGGAAACTCCTCGGCTGGAATGGCTATATATTCCACCTGGTGAATTAAGTGTGTCAAGGTCATTTTATCCAGGGGTTCAGGGTTGCTCTATTTAATCGCTCTGATGGAATATAGGCGTATGTTGATTAAGGATCCGTTCCGTGAGCACAGCTGAAGTCCTGGCCAGTGTCGATATCGTCACCCTGCGCCTGTCACCCCACAGCCAGCGCCTGGAGGTGTTGCTGTCCCCGCGCGAACGCGAGCCCTACAAGGGGCAGTGGGCCTTGCCGGGTGTCATCGTCAATGGCAGTTCCGCGGACAACAACCTGGATGCCGCCGCCTGCCGGGCGCTCTCGGAAAAGGCCAAGGTGCGCCCGCGCCACCTGGAGCAGGTCGGCACCGAGGGCAATGCTTCCCGCGACCCTCGGGGCTGGACCTTGAGCACTTACTACCTGGCGTTGCTCGATCCTGCGGTTGTGGTCGAGGACCCGCAGATTGCCTTTGTCGATCTGCAACGCGTCCTGGACAACGAACCGCCGTTGCCGTTCGATCATCGCCTGCTGGTCGAGCGTGCCCATGAACGGCTGGTGGCCAAGGCCGTGTACACCAACCTGCCGTTGTACCTGGCACCCGAGCGGTTCACCGTGCTGGATGCGCTGGCCGCCGCGCAGGCGTGCCTGGGGCAGCCGGTCAACAACACCTCGATGCGCAAACGTCTGGAGCGCATGAAGCGCGAAGGCTGGGTGCAGGACACCGGAGAAAAGAACCAGCCCAGGCTGGGGCGTCCACAGCAACTGTACCGGCATACCCCGCAGGGGAGCGGGGCGTTCATGTTCGACCGGAGTCTGCTGGCGGGAGGATAGTCAGGACCGATCGCGGCCTCTTCCTGCAGTTGTCGAGTAGCGACTATCCTTGCCCCCATGACCAACCTGCCTCCTTTACGCCATCCTTGTCCACCGGGCGCCTGCGACTGCGGCCGCGAACGCCTGGCCGACGGCCCCGAGCGACGCATCCTGCTGCTCACCCGCGAGGAGGAGAAGCGCCTGGTCGAACGCCTGGAAAACCTCAAGGATCTGGAGGACCTGCAGCGCCTGCAGTCACGCCTCTACGAACAGCTGGGCATCCGCGTGCATATCGCACCAGGCTTCAACGAAGTGCGCACCATGCGCGGCATCGTCATCGAGCTTGCGGCGCAGCCGGGCCTGTGCCGCAAGACCCGCCAGTCGATCCCCGCCGCTATCCGCCGGGGACTGGAGCGCAATCCGCAGGTGGCCTTCCGCCTGCTCGACGCCCATGACCTGCTGCGTGACGCCTGAACTTCAACGCATTGCCGCCAGCTTGATGCCGAAGCCTACCAGGCAGGCGCCGGCCAGGCGTTCGAGCAGGTTAGTGATGCGCGGGCTGGCGCGCATGCGCTCGGCCAAGCGGTGGGTGAGCAGCACCGCCACCAGGCCGTAGAGCAGGGTCAGGCCAGCCACGGTCAGCGCCATGAAAGCGAAGGTCACCACGCCCTGGTGGCGCACCGGGTCGATGAACAGCGGGAAGAACGCCATGTAGAACATGATCGCCTTGGGGTTGAGCAGGGTGATCATCATGGTCTGGCGCAGGTAGCGGCCGCTGGCCATGCCGCTGTCGCGCGGCGCGCCGCCGGGCTTGCTCAGCACCATGCGCAGGCCGAGCCAGGCCAGGTAGGCGGCGCCGGCCCACTGCACCACATGGAAGGCGGCCGGATAGGCGGCCAGCAGGGTGGCGACGCCCGCCACCGCCAGCCACATCAGCACCTGGTCGCCGAGGATCACTCCGAAAGTAGCGGCCAGGCCGCCCTTGATGCCGCCCTTGCCGGTGGCGGTGATCAGGGCGAAGTTGCCGGGCCCGGGGATCGCCAGGAGGATAAGGAACGCGATCACGAAAGCGCCGTAGTCGGTCACGCCGAGCATGGGTAGTCTCCTGGGGAGGGCGGGCTGATCAGGATATATGCCATTATTCGCAACACTTGCAAAGCCACGACGGCACAGGGAGGTGGAGATGGCGTTCAATGCGCATGAGCGGGCAGTGTTGCTGGCGGTCAAGGGCGTGGGGCCGACCGTGGTGCAGCGGCTCGAGCAGTTGGGGTATGACTCGCTGGCGCGACTGGCCGGGGCCGACGCCCTGCAGATCGTCAGCGAGGCGGCCGGTCTGGTGGGCAGCAGTTGCTGGAAGAACAGCCCCCAGGCGCGAGGGGCAATACAGGCGGCGATTGCCCGGGCCAGGGAGCATGTCCTGCAGGGCACCTGTCCCGCCAATGGCACATAAAAAAGCCCCGAAGACCAAGGCCTTCGGGGCAAACGGTTGGGGGAGGAACCAACCAAAGGAGTCTTCACATCAGGGGGCGGTCAGCGCGAGCTGGCCACCACGTCGGGTTGCCAGCCGCCGCCCAGCGCCTTGTAGATCGCGACGATGCCGCTGTACAGCTCGACCTCGCCCTGGGCCTGGGCGTCTTCGGCGCTCAGGCGCTCGCGTTCGGCGTCGAGCAGCACCAGGTAGTCCACCGTGCCTTCGCGATAGCGCACCGAAGCCAGTTCCGCCGCCTTGCGGCTGGCGTCGCTCTGGCGCATCAGCGCCAGCAGGCGCTGTTGGCGCTTGCCATAGTCGCTGAAGGCGTTGGAGGATTCCTCCAGGGCCAGCAGCACCTGCTGTTCGTAGTTGGCCAGGGCGCCCTCGGCATCGGCCTTGGCCCCGCGCAGGCGGGCGCGCACGCTGCCCAGGTCGAAGGCCGCCCAGGTGATGCTCGGGCCCAGCGCCCAGGCGTTGGCCGCTGAGGAGCCGATCTGCGAGCCGCGCGCGGCGGTGAAACCGAGGAAGCCGCTGAGGCTGACCCGCGGGAACAGGTCGGCGGTGGCCACGCCGACGTTGGCCGTGGCCGCAGCCAGCTGGCGTTCGGCGCTGCGGATGTCCGGGCGGCGACGCAGCAGCTCGCCGGGGTCGCCCACCGGCAAGGCCTTGGCGATGGCCGGCAGGGACTTGGGCGCAAGATCGACGCTCAGGGCGTCCGGACGCTGGCCGAGCAGGGTGGCGATGCGGTTCTTCGCCCGCACCTGTGCGGCCTGCAGCTGCGGCACGGTGGCTTCGACACCCGCCAGGCGGGCGTCGGCGCGGACCACATCGAGTTCATTGCCGACCCCGGTGTCGCGCAGGGTCACGGTGATGTCCCGCGACTGCTGCTGGGTCTTGAGGTTGGCCACGGCGATCTGCTCGCGCAGCTGGGCGCCGCGCAACTGGCCGTAAGCGTCGACCAGCTCGGCGATCAGGCTGACCTGCAGTTGTTGCAGGTCGGCTTCGGCGGCGGCTTCCTGGGCTTCGCTGGCCTCGATCTGGCGCTGGATGCGGCCAAACAGGTCGAGCTCCCAGGCCATGTCCAGGCCCAGGTCATAACGCTCGCTGTTGACCCGGCGTTCAGTTTGGCCGGGCACCTGGCCCTTGCCCAGATCGCTGCTGGCGCGGCTGGTGACCACGGGGATCTGGTCATTGGACACGTCCTCGCGAATCGACCGCGCCGCTTTCAGGCGGGCAAAGGCCACGCGCAGGTCGCGGTTGCCGTCCAGCGACGCCTGCACCAGTTGGTTGAGCACCGGGTCGTCGAACTGCTTCCACCACACGCTTTCGAAGCGGCTGCGGTCGAAGGCCTTGGCCTCCAGACCGCTGTCCAGCTTGGCCGGCGCGGTGTCCGGCGTCTTGTAGTCCGGGCCCACGGCGCAGGCCGCCAGGGCCAGTGCCAGCAGGCTCGGGGTCAGGTGTTTGAGCAACTTCATGCGTGGGTCTCCAGCGCGACGGCGTGCTCGGCCTTGCGGGCCTGGCGACGCTCGACGAAACGGCGGATCAGGAAGAAGAACACTGGGGTCAGGAACAGGCCGAACACGGTCACCCCGATCATCCCCGAGAACACCGCCACACCCATGGCGTGACGCATTTCCGAGCCGGCGCCGGAGCTGAACACCAGCGGCACCACGCCCATGATGAAGGCGATCGAGGTCATCAGGATCGGCCGCAGGCGCAGACGGCAGGCTTCCAGTACCGCGGCCAGCGGGTCGAGGCCCTTGGCCTGTTCATCCTTGGCGAACTCGACGATCAGGATCGCGTTCTTGCACGCCAGGCCCACCAGCACGATCAAGCCGATCTGGGTGAAGATGTTGTTGTCGCCACCGGAGATGATCACCCCGGTAATGGCCGACAGCAGGGTCATCGGCACGATCAGGATCACCGCCAGCGGCAGGCTCCAGCTTTCGTACTGGGCGGCCAGCACCAGGAAGGCCAGCAGCACGCAGAGCGGGAACACGAACAGCGCGGTGTTGCCCGAGAGGATCTGCTGGTAGGTCAGGTCGGTCCATTCGAAGGTCATGCCGTTGGGCAGTTCTTCCTTGAGCAGCTTCTCGATCGCCGCCTCGGCCTGGCCGGAGCTGTAGCCGGGGGCCGCGGCACCGTTGATCTCGGCGGTGATGAAGCCGTTGTAGTGCATGACCCGGTCAGGCCCGGAGGTGTCGCTGACCTTGAGGAAGGTCGCCAGCGGGATCATCTCGCCCAGGTTGTTGCGCACCTTCAGCTGGCCGATCTGCTCGGCGTCGAGGCGGAACTGCTGCTCGGCCTGGACGTTGACCTGGTAGGTGCGGCCAAAGCGGTTGAAGTCGTTGGTGTACAGCGAGCCCAGGTAGACCTGCAGGGTGTCGAAGATGTCATTGATCGCCACGCCGTGGGTCTTGGCCTTTTCCCGGTCGATGGCGGCATCGACCTGCGGCACGTTGACCTGGTAGCTGGTGAACAGGCCCGCCAGTTCCGGCACGTTGTGGCTCTTGGCGATGATGTTCTGGGTCTCTTTGTACAGCGCTTCGTAGCCCAGGTTGCCGCGGTCCTCGATCTGCAGGCGGAAGCCGCCGATGGTGCCCAGGCCTTGAACCGGCGGAGGCGGGAAGATTGCGATGTAGGCGTCCTGGATATCGGCGAACTGGGCGTTCAGGGCTGCCGCGATGGCCGCCGCCGACTGACTCGGGTCCTTGCGCTCGTCGAACGGCTTGAGCGGGGTGAACACGATGCCGCTGTTCGGGCTGTTGGTGAAGCCGTTGATCGACAGGCCAGGGAAGGCCACCGAATCGGCCACGCCCGGTTGCTTGAGGGCGATCTCGCTCATCTTCTTGATCACAGCCTCGGTACGGTCGAGGCTGGCGGCGTCAGGCAACTGGGCGAAGGCCACCAGGTACTGCTTGTCCTGGGCCGGGACGAAGCCGGTCGGGGTGGACGAGAAGCCCAGGTAGGTCAGGCCCATGAGCCCGGCATAGACGAACAGGGCGATGCCGCTGGAGCGGATGACCCGGCGCACGCCGCCGACATAGCCATGGCTGGCGCGGTCGAAGAAGCGGTTGAACGGAGCGAACAGCCAGCTGCCCAGCAGCTTTTCCAGGAACCGCGAGAAACGGTCCTTGGGCGCATGGTGGTCCTTCAGCAGCACGGCGGCCAGGGCCGGCGACAGGGTCAGCGAGTTGAACGCCGAGATCACGGTGGAGATGGCGATGGTCAGGGCGAACTGCTTGTAGAACTGCCCGGTAAGCCCCGAGATGAACGCGGCGGGCACGAACACGGCGCACAGCACCAGGGCGGTGGCGATGATCGGGCCGGTCACTTCGCTCATGGCCTTCTGCGTGGCTTCCAGCGGTTTCAGGCCAAGCCCGATGTTTCGCTCGACGTTCTCCACCACGACGATGGCGTCGTCCACCACGATACCGATGGCCAGCACCAGGCCGAACAGCGATAGCGCGTTGAGCGAGAAGCCGAACAGGTGCATCACCGCGAAGGTGCCGATCAGCGAAACCGGCACGGCCATCAGCGGGATGATCGAGGCGCGCCAGGTTTGCAGGAACAGGATCACCACCAGCACGACCAGGATCAGCGCTTCGAACAGGGTGTGCACCACCGCTTCGATGGAGCCACGGACGAACACGGTCGGGTCATAGACGATGCTGTAGTCCATGCCTTCCGGGAAATCTTTCTTCAGCTCGGCCATTTTCGCCCGCACTTCGTCGGAGATCTCGATGGCGTTGGAGCCCGGGCGCTGGAAGATCGGGATGGCCACCGCCGGCTGGTTGTTCAGCAGCGAACGCAGGGCGTACTGGCTGGAGCCGAGCTCGACCCGAGCGATGTCCTTCAGGCGGGTGATCTCGCCGT
Source organism: Pseudomonas sp. DrBHI1 (assembly GCF_002205115.1). Lineage (NCBI taxonomy): Bacteria > Pseudomonadati > Pseudomonadota > Gammaproteobacteria > Pseudomonadales > Pseudomonadaceae > Pseudomonas > Pseudomonas sp. DrBHI1. The sequence goes on along the minus strand of NZ_NIBE01000057.1, from coordinate 145,943 downwards.
TGGCGCCGGCACGGATGATGATGTTCTCGAACTCTTCCTCGTTGACCAGGCGGCCCTGGGTGTTAATCGACAGCTGGAAGCTGGTCGAACCCGGGGCGGGCGGGGCGCCCAGCTGGCCGGCGGCGACCTGGCGGTTCTGCTCGCGAATGGCGGCCACCACGTCGCTGGCGGTCAGGTTGCGCGAAGCGGTCTTGTTCGGGTCGAGCCACACCCGCAGCGAGTAGTCGCCCATGCCGAACAGCTGCACGTCACCGACGCCACCGAGGCGCGCCAGCTCATCCTTGATGTTGAGGATGGCGTAGTTGGACAGGTAGAGCATGTCGTAGCGGTTGTCCGGCGAGGTCAGGTGCACGACCATGGTCAGGTCGGGCGAGGCCTTGTCGACGGTGATGCCGATGCGCGTCACCTCTTCCGGCAGCTTGGGCTGGGTACGGGTCACGCGGTTCTGCACCTGCACCTGGGCGTTGTCCAGGTCGGTGCCCAGGGCGAAGGTGATGGTCAGGGTCAGCTTGCCGTCGGCGGTGGACTGCGAGGACATGTACAGCATGTTCTCGACACCGGTGATGGCCTGCTCCAAGGGCGCTGCGACGGTCTCGCCGATCACCTTGGGGTTGGCGCCGGGGAAGTTGGCGCGCACCACCACGGTGGGCGGCACCACTTCGGGGTATTCGCTGATCGGCAGCTGGAACAGCGAGATGGAACCTGCGATCAGCAGCACCAGCGACAGCACCGCGGCGAAGATCGGCCGGGTAATGAAGAATTTCGAAAAGTTCATCGGTGTTGTCCCTTAACCGCGCGGCGCTTGGGCGCTGGCGACTTTGACATTGGCGCCGGCAACCTTCGGCGCCGGGTTGCTGGCCTCCAGGGCCTGGCGTTGCTGGGCGAGGGCGGCAAGGGTCTGTTCGCTGGCCATCGGCGTTTCCTCCGGGGTGACCGGCGAGCCCGGGCGCACGCGCTGCAGGCCCTTGACCACGATGCGGTCGTCCTTGCCCAGGCCGCTGCGCACAATGCGCAGGCCTTCGAGCTTGGGCCCCAGTTCCACGGCGCGATAGGCGGCCTTGTTGTCCTTGTCCATGACCAGCACGAACTTCTTGCCAAGGTCGGTGCCGACCGCTTCGTCGTTGATCAGCACGGCGTCGTACTGGGCGCTGCCGACCAGCTTCAGGCGCGCGTACAGGCCGGGGGTGAACTGGCCGTCACGGTTGTCGAAAACGGCACGGCCACGAATGGTGCCGGTGCGCGGGTTGACCTGGTTGTCGACGAAGTTCATCTGGCCCAGGTGCGGATTGCCGGTCTCGTTGGTCAGGCCCAGGTACACCGGGGTGCTCTGGCCGCGCTGGCCGTCGCGGGCGAGCTGGCTGTACTTGAGGTACACGCGCTCGTCAGCGTCGAAATAGGCGTAGACCTTGTCGGTGGAGACCACGCTGGTCAGCGGGGTGACATCGGCAGTGACGATATTGCCGGCGGTGAACTGGGCACGGCTGACCCGGCCACTGATCGGCGCGGTGACACGGGTGAAGCTCAGGTTCAGGCGGGCCAGGTCGAGCTGGGCCTGGATCGCGTCGACTCCGGCACGGGCCTCGGCGGCGGCGCTGCTGCGCGACTCAGCCAGTTCGGCAGAGATGGCGTTGCTGTCGCGCAGGCGTTCGCCGCGGCGGGCTTCGTTGGCGCTGCGGATGGCGGTGGCCTTGGCTTGTTGCAGCTGGGCTTCGAGACGGCGGACTTCTGCCTGGAACGGGCGCGGGTCGATCTGGAACAGCAGGTCGCCTTTCTTCACCTGGGCGCCTTCGGTGAAGGCCACCTGGTCGATCTGGCCGGACACCCGTGGGCGCACTTCGACGGTTTCCGGCGCTTCCAGGCGGCCGGTGAACTCGTCCCATTCGTTGATCGGCTGTTCGATTACCTTGGCTACGCTGACCTTGGGCGCGGCGGGAGCCTGCACGGCGTCGGGGGTGCGACCGCAAGCGCTGAGCACCACCACTGCCAGGGCAGCGAGGGGAAAGCGCAAGGGTTTGAGTGAGTGATCCATGGAGAACTCCGCCAATGTATTAGTAGTGGGCGGAGTGTGAGTGTCTTGCGCGTGGCGCACGAATCAAACGGAGCGAAGGTCATTATCACGCGCAATGATATGTCGGGTGCCGTCATCGATCCGGACGCATGATTTCAAGGCAGCTCCCACAGAGGGATGGTGTAATTCGGCAGTCAGCGTGGCCCGCCGGATGCCTTTTCGCGCAACGCCTTGGCCACCTGCGCCTCGATCTCGTAGGCCGGCCCCTCCAGCGCCTGGTAATCCCGGGTATAGCGCCTGGCGAATTCCTCCACCCCCAGTTCCTGGTACTGCTGCACATGCTTGAGTTCATGGGCCCACAGCGCCACGTTGTCCTCGGCATCGGCGCTGCGGCGGAAGATGATGGTGTCGATCAGGGTCACCGCGTTGACGTCCGGGTTCTGCAGCAACGCATTGGCGGCGCTGATCTGCTGTTCATCGCCCACCCGGTACCGCGCCGCGTCGAGCACGGCGAAGTCGTACCAGGGTTCGAGCTGGGCGCGGATATGCAAGGGGATCGGCTGGCTGCCGCTGGCGGTCGCCTCGTCGCGGGCCTGGCGCAGGGCGAACACCAGGCTGCTGGTGGCCATGCGCTCGACATCCTGCAGCACCTGGCCACTCTGGTTGGGGTCGACGGGCGCGCAGAAACACACCACCAGGCACACTTGGTATTGCCCGGTCGGGCAACTTTCCTGGGCGAAGACGGGCAGGGTCAACATCAGTCCGAGCAGCGTACTAGCGAACTTCATCGAAGACCCGTCCGACCAACTGGAGGCTGGCGTCCAGCACCTGCGCCTGCACCGGCTCGCTGGCCAGCATGCGGCCCACCACCAGCGCGCCGACGCACTGGCTGAGCAGGGCCCAGGCCAGCTCGGAGTTGTCGAGGGTCTCGCTCCACGCCTGGTGCAGCTCCACCAACCAGTGCTCGGCCTGTTCGCGCACCGGTCGCTCGGCGCGGGCGATCTCCACCCCCAGCGGCGGCAGCGGACAGCCGCCCTCGGCATTGTGCAGGTGGGCCAGGCTCAGGTACTGCTCGAGCAGGCGCCTGAGCCGGGGGCGGTCGGCGCCGCGCTCGACCAGGCGCGCCAACGGGCTGTTGGCCAGCTCGCGGCGGACGATCTCGCTGAACAGGTCGTCCTTGGACGGGAAATGGTTGTAGAAGGCGCCGCCGGTCAGGCCGATGGCCTTCATCAATCCGGCCACGCCGGTGGCGGCGAACCCACCGCGTTTGGCCAGGGCGCCGCTGCTGGCCAGCAGCTTCTCGCGGGTTTGTTGCTTGTGGTCGGTGCTGTAGCGCATGCGCGGAACCTCTTGGCGCGGGCTTGACGTTCAGCTGATCGTAGCATAGCGTTCGTTTACTAAACGATCATTCATCAATGGGGGCGGTCCATGGCAGAACAACAAAAGGTCGTGCTGGTGATCGGCGCGGGCGACGCCACCGGTGGCGAAATCGCCAAGCGTTTCGCCCGTGAGGGGTATGTCGCCTGTGTCACCCGGCGTCAGGTGGACAAGCTGCAGCCGCTGGTCGATGAGATCCGCGCCGCAGGCGGTCAGGCTCATGGTTTCGGGTCGGATGCGCGCAAGGAAGAGGAGGTGGTAGAGCTGGTCGAGACCATCGAGCGCGATATCGGCCCGATCGAAGCATTTGTCTTCAACATCGGCGCCAATGTCCCGTGCGGCATCCTCGAGGAAACCCCGCGCAAGTACTTCAAAATCTGGGAAATGGCCTGCTTCGCTGGTTTTCTCACCGCCCAGGCAGTCGCCCGGCGCATGGTGACCCGCGAGCGCGGCACCCTCCTCTTTACCGGTGCCACCGCTGGTACCCGTGGCGCGGCCGGTTTTGCCGCCTTCGCCGGGGCCAAGCATGGTTTGCGCGCCCTGGCCCAGAGCATGGCGCGCGAGCTTGGGCCGCGAAACATCCATGTGGCTCATGTAGTGGTCGACGGGGCCATCGACACCGCGTTCATCCGCGACAGTTTCCCCGAACGCTATGCGCTCAAGGACCAGGACGGCATCCTGGACCCTGTACACATTGCCGACAGTTACTGGTTCCTGCACGCCCAGCCACGGGACGCCTGGACCTTCGAACTTGACCTGCGCCCGTGGATGGAGCGCTGGTAAGTCCCATCCTCATACAAGGAACGAATCATGAGCAAGACCGTCGAGTTCTTCCTGGACCTGGGCAGTCCGGCCACTTACCTGGCCTCGACCCAGCTACCCGCCCTGTGCGCGCGCCACGGGGCGCAGTTGGTGTACAAACCGATCCTGTTGGGCGGGGTGTTCCAGGCCACCGGCAACGCCTCGCCGGTCATGGTGCCAGCCAAGGGGCGCTACATGCGCATCGACCTCAAGCGTTATGCCGATCGCTATGGGGTGCCCCTGACCTTGCCGCCCGGGTTTCCGGTCAACACCCTGAACCTGATGCGCGGGCTGATTGGCGTCCAGTTGTTTACCCAAGCGCGGTTCGAGGCGCTGTTGAAGGTGCTGTTCGAAGGGCTGTTCGTGCACGGGCGCAATCTGGCAGACCCGGCGGTGCTGGGTGAAACATTGGCCGCGGGTGGCTTCGATGCCGGGATGTTGCATGAACTGGCCGCCCGGCCCGAGGTCAAGGACGCCTTGCGTAAAGCTACCGAGGAGGCGGTCGAGCGTGGCGTGTTCGGCGCGCCGACGTTCTTCGTCGATGGGCAGATGTTCTTCGGCCAGGACCGGCTGGATTTCGTCGAGCAGGCTTTGGTCAGGCGGGCATGAGGGACAACAAGGTTCTTGCAGACTGCGATTCCAAAAACCTTGGGTGCTATTGCTTCATGGCCTGTACGTCGTCAGGGTTGCAGCGCTCGATCGCGCAGGCGCTGAAACCCTTTTGCCGGATCAGAAGTTCGCCGGGGTATTGGCGCTGATGATCTCGGCCTCGTCGGGGCCGATGTTCTTGAAGCTGTGGGGCAGGGTGGTGGGGATGTAGTAGCCGTCGCCGGCGTTGAGCACGCTGACCTGGCCATCGACCCACAGCTCCATGGTGCCCCGGGTGACCAGGCCGCATTCCTCGCCTTCGGCGTGGACGATCGGCTCGCCGGAATCGGCACCCGGCGCGTACAGTTCGCGCAGCATGCGCATCTGCCGGCCTTCGACGCTGGCACCGACCAGCAGCATGCGCAGGCCGTTGCGGCCCAGGTCGGGCTGCTCTGCGCCACGGAACACGTAGCGCTCCTCGCGCACCGGCTCGTCGAAACTGAAGAATTCCGCCAGGGACATGGGGATCCCTTCGAGCAGTTTCTTGAGGGAACTGACCGAAGGGCTGACCCGGTTCTGCTCGATCTGCGAGATCGTCGAGTTGGTCAGGCCGCTGCGGCGGGCCAGTTCCCGTTGGGAGAGGTTGTTGCGTTCACGCACCAGTTTGAGTCGTGTCCCCGTGTCCATAGCCGCCTTGTTTGCAGAGGTGTCAAAAATAATGGGCGAGGCATTAAAACACACTCTGCAGGCTTGCGCGCTGTGCGTCTCAGTGACGCTGGTCGGTCGCCAACGGCCACAGCCCCACCAGCAACAGCAGGGCACCCACGGCGAGGAACGGCAGGCGCGGGTCGAGGGCATAGACCAGGGTGCCCGCCAGTGGCCCGATCACCGCGCCCATGCCCTGGGCGGCGCCGATCGAGCCCGCAGTGGCGCCTTGTTCGCCGGCCTGCATGGCGTTGGCCGCCAGGGCGGAAAATGCCGGGAATACAAAGCCCATGCCGAACGCGGCGACGAAGAACGCGCCCCACAGCCAGGGCGCTTGGGTGGCCAGCGCTGCGGCGGCAAAGCCCAGCCCGGAGATGCTGGCGCCGATACGGATCATTTTCGCTGGCGGCCACTCGAGCCTGCGCAGGAACACCTGTGCCAGCATCAGCGCCACGCCCACGCAGGTCAGGGCGATGCCCGCGGCCTGGGCGGCGTCGCCGGCCTCCAGGCGCAGGCGGTCGAGGGCGAAGAAACCGACGGCGATCTGCGACACGGTGATGCTCAGCATGGCGCTGAAGGCCACCAACAGCGGGCGGCGCAGGCGTGGGTCGGACAGGCGCACCGGATTGGGCGCATGGCTTTGCGCCAATGGCTGGGGCTTGAGCTTGAACAGCAGCACCACGAACGCCGTGGCCGGCAGCAGCGACATGGCATAGAACGGCAGGCTCAGGCTGTAGCGCGACAGCAGCGCGGCCAGTGCCGGCCCGACCACCAGGCCGACGGCATTGGCCGCCCCCAGCGAAGCCATGGCCCGGGCCCGACGCTGGGGTTCGACATGGTCGGCGATCAGGGCGTTGCCACCTACCGGCAGCGCGGCATAGAAGGCGCCGATCAAGCCGCGGGCCAGCATCAACCCGAAGAACGCCACGCTCGCGCCCGGCAGCCAGCGCAACGCGCCGTCGATGAACAGGCACAGCACCCAGTAGGCCAAGGTGAAACCGCCACTGCCCAGCAGCAGCACGCGGCGTCGGCCATAGCGGTCGGCCAGGCGCCCCCAGGGCCGGGCCAGCAGCACCCAGACCACGCCGGCCACGGTCACCGCCGCGCCGGCCTGCCAGGTGGCCATGCCCAGCAGTCGGGCGATGGGGCCGATCAGGGCGACGAAGGCCATCATCGCCATGGTGCAGGCCATGTTCACCAGCATCAGAGGACGCAGGTCCAAGGTGTTGGCGGGGGTCAATGCGGCAGGGTCCTTTGCAACGTTCATGGGGCAGTCCGGGGCAGTTCGACGAAATGAGCGCCAATGTTAGTAATAATTATTTACATGTGTCGACCCTGGCAATGCTCATTCACTGCGGCGCAACGGGCCTGGCCACATGCTACGCAAGACGCCGTCGCGGCGCACCAGGGCATGCACCAAGGCCGCGCCCAAGTGCAGCAGCACGGTGGCGAACAGCAGGTAGCCCGCCCAGCCGTGGGCCTGGCGCAGCACGGCGTACAGCTGCAGGTCGTGGGGCGCGATGGCGGGCAGTTGCAGGGGCCGTGGATAGCCGCCGGCCGAGAGCATGGCCCAGCCGAGCAGCGGCATGGCCAGCATCAGGCCGTACAGCAACAGGTGCGAGGCGCCGGCGACCAGCCGCTGCAGGCGGGGCAGGTCGCGGGGCAAGGCCGGGTGCGGCAGGCCCAGGCGCAGGGCGATGCGCAGGATCACCAGCACCAGCAGGGCCAGGCCGGTGGCCTTGTGCAGCTCGACCAGCAGCGGATGCCGTGGCGACAGGTCGCCGACCATGTTCACGCCGATGAACAGCATGGCCAGGATCAGCGCGGCCATCAGCCAGTGCAGCAGGCGGGCCAGGGGGTGGAAGGCGGTGGTGGTCATGGGCGGGCTCCTTCGCTCAGCGCTTCGTGGCTGCGGCGGTTGAACGACACCGAATAGGCGGCCGAGCGGGCGGCGAGGATCGGGTCGGCGGACGGTTCGATGCCGTGCGGCAGGATCAGCGGGTCGAAGTTCAGGTCGCGGCAGGCGCCTTGCTCGGGGCCGTCGACCCGTTCCAGCACCAGGGTGCCGGCGTCGATGCTGCGGCGTTCGGCGGGCCAGGGCCGGGCGGGGTCGTCCACCGGGTCGCCGGGCTCGGCCAGGGTCAGGCGCAGGGTCCAGCGCAACGGGCCTTGCGCCAGGCGCTGCTGCAGGTCGTGCTGGAGGAACTGCTTGTCATCGACCTGGGCGGGCAGGGCGGTGAACGCGGTCTGCGGCTCCAGGGCCCAGCGCACCGGCTGGGCGTTGCCGTGGGCATCGATCAGGCGAAAGGCGTTGATGCTGTTGTAGGCGGTGCTGGCGAAGCTGTCGCTGGGCTTGTAGCTGGCCGCCCACTGGCGAAACGCCGCGCTTTCCGGGTGGCTGGCGAAGAACGCCTGCAGTCTGGCCGGGTCCGGCTTGCCGGTGGCCGGGTCGGGGGCCCCGGCCAGTACCTGCTGGTAGAACGCCTCGGGCGTGCTCACCGCCAGCACCGGCGGGTTGTTCATGCCGGTGCGCCAGACCTGTCCGTCATCGCTGCTCAACTGGATGGCCAGGCTGCGTACGGGTATGGCGGTGTCCGGGGCGAACGGGTTGGCGCCGCCGATGGCGAATCGGCCAATCACTGGCACCTGGGCCTGGCTGAAGACGCGGGCGCTGGACAGCGCCGCGGCCTGGCCGCTGGCCTGGAAATAACCGCTGACGCACAGGCCCTTGGCATGGTTCTTCCGGTAACCGGGATAATGACCTGCCTGGGCCTCGAAGGTGTCGATGATGCGCTGCGGGGTCAGCCCTGGCGAGCCGATCCAGCCGGCGGCATAGGCGAAGCCCGCACCCAGGGCGGCGAGGGTGGCGCCGATGGCGGCCAGGCGCAGGGCCTTGGCGGGGCCGTGCAGGGGAGGGGTCATGGGGACGCTCCGGTCAGTTGGAATGAGCCGGTATGACGTAAGGGCGAACGATTTATTCCCGCCGAGGGAATAGATTTCGTGCTGGGCCGTCTGCCCATTACACTGACTGCCCATTGGGGCCTGGAACCCGACCATGCACGATCTGGACGACCAACAATGGCGCGAGCTGCTGCAACGCCTGCGCCGCTTCGCCCTGTGGCTGACCCGCGAGCCCGGCGGCGCCGACGATCTGGTCCAGGCCACGGTCGAGCGTGCCCTGAGCCGCCGTGGCCAGCAGCGCGATGCCGACAGCCTGCGCCCCTGGCTGTTCACCATCCTTTACCGGCTGTTTCTCGACGGCAAGCGCCGTGAGCGCCTGCATGCCCGTTGGCTTACCTGGTTCGGTCGGGGCCAGGCCGAGGAGCCGGCCGGTGGCGAGATCGAGAGCATTGTCCTGGCCCAAGCCGACTTGCGCGCCTTCGCCCGGCTGTCGGCGGAGCAGCGGGCCCTGTTGTTGCTGGTCAGCGTCGAGGGCCTGAGCTACAAGGAGGCGGCCGACACCCTCGGCATTCCCATCGGCACGGTGATGTCGCGCCTGTCGCGCGCCCGCGCCGCCTTGCGTGAACTGACCGAGGGCAACCCCACGCCCCCGGCCTTGCGGAGACTCAAATGACACGCCTGATCCCCACCGAGCACGAGTTGCACGCCTATGTCGACGAGCGCCTGGAGCCGGCGCGCCGGGTCGAGGTCGAGGCGTGGCTGGCGGCCAATCCACAGGAGGCGGCGCGAATCGAGGCCTGGCGCGGCGATGCCCGACGCCTGCGGGCGGCCCTGGCGGGCTTCGGCGAGCAGCCCAGCGACCCGGCGCTGGACCTGGCGCCCTTGCGTCGCCGCCTGCGCCAGCGCCGGCAATGGCGCCTGGCACAGGCGGCGGCGCTGTTGCTGGCGGTAAGCCTGGGCGGCCTGGGCGGCTGGCAGGCGCGTGAGGCGACGCTGTTCGCCGGCATGCTGCCCATGGCCGACGCGGTAGAGGCCCACCGGCTGTTCGCCGACACGGCCGCGCTGGATATCCAGGCCAGCGATCCGAAGCGGCTGCAGGAATGGCTGGGGCGTCATTTCAACCGTGTCGGCCAGCTGCCGGACCTGTCCGGTTATGGCCTGCAGCCGGTCGGCGCGCGCCTGCTGAGCAACGAGGCGGGGCCAGCGGCGCTGCTGGTGTTCCAGGACCGTCAGGGGCAGCGCATCAGCCTGTTCCTGCGTTCGCCCGGCGAGCATTTCGAGCGCATGCCCAGCGGCCAGCGCACCGACGGCCAGTTGCAGGCCCGCTACTGGTCCCATGGCGACTACAACTTTGCCCTGGTCAGCGCGGCGGATGACGCTCGCGGCGAGTCGTTGCGCCGGACGCTGGGTGTCAGCCTGTAGGCAGGTCGAGGCCGGCGCATCGACCTGCACGGTTTCAGACCGTGCGCAGGCGGGCCTTTTCCACTTGCTGCATTTCCACGCCGTCGAGCAATGCCTCGACCACCGCCTTGGCCGCATCCAGCCCGTGATCGTTGCCCAGCAGCAGGTCGTGGCAGGTGCCGGTCGCCAGTTCCATGGCCTTGAGGTTGGTGGCGAACGCGCCCTTGAGCAGGGTGGACAGGTGCACCAGTGCGTCTTCGAAGTCCACGCCTTCGCGCACGGCGAACAGGGAAGGGTGGCTGCATTCGCAGTTGCCGAAGCTGGAGTGCGCCGTGGTGGCGCGGAACGGAGGATCAGGTAAGCCTTTTGTCATTGTGTCGCTCCTTGATTCAATGGAGCCGCCACAGTTCGCTACCAAACGAATGGTGACGGCTGAACGCAGGTTGGTAGACCGGGAATCAAGGAAACCGGCGCGCACGGGGGCGCCCTGCGCACAGCCGCCATTGAACGAAACAGCGGACACAAAAAAGCGCCGACTGAATCGTAGAGCGGGCGCTTGTGCGCCTTGATTGATCGCGGGCTACCAAACCCGGCTGCTGGACTTACAGCAACGCGCAAAGGTTACCGGGCTCGGATAACCGTTTCAAGGCACGTTCATGTATGGATACACTTCGCGTACTTCTACCCACACAAGGATGTGCATGATGCCCGAACCCTCCAACCTGCTGGCCTTCGCCCTGATCAGCCTGGGCATGGTGCTGACCCCGGGCCCCAACATGATCTACCTGATTTCCCGCTCCATCTGCCAGGGGCGTGGTGCCGGGTTGATCTCGCTGGCGGGGGTGGCCCTGGGTTTCGTCTTCTACATGCTCTGCGCCGCGCTGGGCATCACCGCCCTGGTCATGGCCGTGCCGTTCGCCTACGACGCACTGCGCATCGGCGGTGCGCTGTACCTGCTGTACCTGGCCTGGCAGGCGCTGCGCCCGGGTGGACGCTCGCCGTTCCAAGTCCGCGACCTGCCGGCGGACAGCCCGCGCCGGCTGTTCATGATGGGCTTTCTGACCAACCTGCTGAACCCCAAGATCGCGGTCATGTACCTGTCGCTGATGCCGCAGTTCATCGAGCCCGGCCACGGCAGCGTGCTGGCGCAGTCGCTGGTGCTGGGCGGCACGCAGATCGCCATCAGTGTCACGGTCAACGCGCTGATTGCGTTGATGGCCGGCTCCATTGCCGTGTTCCTGGCCGGCAGGCCGGTGTGGCAGCAGGTCCAGCGCTGGCTGATGGGCACGGTGCTGGCGGCGCTGGCGCTGCGCATGCTGGCCGAAGGGCGCCGCTGATCGTCGGCGTCAATCTGATGGAACGTTTTGCCAGCGGGCGATTTCTTACCCTCATAGGAAAGAAAACGTGCCCAGGACTGCCGAAACATGAAAGTGCGCCAGCAGAGCAAGACCGTCAACCTGCAAGCACTGCCGAGCTTTCTGGACGGCGGTGGCGAAGTCAGCTGCCTGTTGCAGGCGATGGACTGGCGGCAATCCCCGCTCGGGGCGCCGGACGGCTGGTCGCCGGTGCTGCAGTCGGTGGTGGCCATGCTGCTGCCGGCGCAGGCGCAGATTGTGTTGTTCTGGGGGCCGCAGTACATCGCGCTGTACAACGATGCCTACGGGCCAACCATCGGCAGCAAGCATCCCGGGGCGCTGGGCCGGCCTGGGCAGGAGCATTGGAGCGAACTGTGGGACGATCTCGAGCCGCTGTTGCGCGGGGTGCGTGAAACCGGCATAACCTTTTCGGCGCGGGACCGGCCGTTCTATATCGAACGGCATGGGTTGGGTGAAACCGCCTTTTTCGACGTCTCCTACTCCGCTGTGCGCGAGGCTGACGGTGGGGTGGGTGGTGTATTGTGCATCGTCACCGACACCACCGAGCGGGTACGTTTCCAGCAACGTCAAGCGTTTCTCCAGGAGCTGCGCCAGGCCTTGCCAGGCCTGGGCGAGGCCGAGCGCATCGAGGCCCACGCGGTGCGCCGCCTGGGTGAGGAGTTGGGCGCGGCGCGGGTCTGTTTCGGTGAGGACCTGGGCGATGGCCGGCGCTACCGGGTCGCCCAGGAGTGGGCCACCGAGGTGCCCTCGATGGTCGGCTTGAACCGGTATTCGGCCCTGGACCCGGTGTTGCACGAGGCGCTGCTGGCCGGTCAGGCGGTGCAGCGCAACTATGAGCCAAGCAAGAGCGCACCGGCACGGTTCAAGGGCTTGTGTGCGACATTGCACGTGCCGGTGCTGCGCGCCGAGCGCCTGGAGGCGGTGCTCGCGGTGCATTTCCATACCCCCCATGCCTGGGCCGAGAGCGAGTGCCTGCTGGTCCAGGAGGCCGCCCGCCAAGTCTGGTCGGCGGTCACCCATGCCCGCGCCGAGCGCGCCTTGCATGCACTCAACGAAAACCTGGAAGACCGGGTGGCCAAGATGCTTGCCCAGCGCGAAGCGTCGCTGTCGCTACTGCACGAAGCGCGCAAGATGGAGATGATTGGCCAGCTCTCCGGGGGCATCGCCCACGACCTCAACAACATGTTGACGCCGATCATCGCCTCCCTCGAACTGCTGCGCCGCCATCCTCAGTCGGAGCGCGCCGAGCGCCTGATCGATGGCGGCCTGCAGGCGGCCGAGCGGGCGCGCAACCTGGTCGGGCGCCTGCTCAGCTTTGCCCGGCGCCAGACCCTCAAGCCCACGACGGTATCGCTGGCGGCGCTGGTGGAGGAAATGCGAGAGCTGATCGTCCGCTCGTTGGGGCCTACCATTGCCATCGAGGTCAGTGTCGAGGCGGCGTTGCCAGGCGTGCTGGTGGATCCGCACCAGCTGGAGCTGGCGTTGCTGAACCTGGTGGTCAACGCCCGCGATGCCATGGGCGAGGGTGGCAAATTGACCATACGTGCCGGTCTCGACGGCGACGGTACGCCGAGGCCACCCGGCCTGCAGACAGGCCCGTTGGTGTGGCTGCAGGTTGCCGATAACGGCTGCGGCATGAGCGAGGACGTGCTGACGCATTGCATCGAGCCATTCTATTCGACCAAGGGCGTCGGCCGCGGCACCGGGCTGGGGCTGCCCATGGTGCAGGGCCTGGCGTTGCAGTCCGGTGGTGGCTTTGGCATTCGCTCGCGGGTAGGCGGGGGCACCGAAGCGACCCTGTGGCTGCCGGCCAGCGAGCAGGACGCGGTAGATGAAGTGGCCATGCCGGTCGAGGTTTCGCGGGCGCGACGCCCGACGCGCGTGCTGCTGGTGGATGACGAGCCGCTGGTGCGCCAGGCCACGCTCCTGCAACTGCGTGCCCTGGGGTACGAGGTGACCGAGGCCGAGGGCCCGGCCCAGGCCCTGGCGTTGCTGGACAAGGGGCTGTTGCCCGATGTGCTGCTGACCGACCATGTCATGGCCGAAACCACCGGCGTGCGTTTCGCCCAGCAGGTGCGCGAGCGGCTGGCGCAACTGCCGGTGTTGATCATCACCGGCTACGCCAACCTGACGCCACACGAGCTGCATGGCTTCGAGGTGCTGCGCAAGCCATTTCGCCAGGACGAGCTGGGACAGAGCCTGGCGCGACTGCTCAAGTCCTAGCCAACACATCCCCGAGCATCTGGCACACCTGTTCGGCCGAATAGGGCTTGGCCAGGAAGGCGAAACCCTGGTGGCCACCCTCGGCGATCGCCTCGCTGTAGCCGGAGGTGAGGATCACCGGTAGCTGCGGCTGGCTGTGACGCAGCTCCCTGGCCAGGGCAAGGCCGCCCATGCCCGGCATGACCACGTCGGAGAACACCGCATCGAATCCGCCCCGGGCGGCCGCGAGCTGGGCCAGCGCGTCCTCGGCCGAGGTCGCCCAACTGATCTGGTAGCCATGGTCGCGCAGGATCTGCGCGGTGAAACTGCCGACATCCGGGTTGTCCTCCACCACCAGGATGCGCTTGCGGTCGCCCTGTGGCGCCAGCTGCGCGGTCACGCCGGGCTCCTCGGCGTCAGGCTGGGACACCTGTGGCAGGTACAGGGTGAAGGTGGTGCCTTGTCCTTCGACGCTGACCACCCGCACATCGCCACCGGACTGCTTGACGAAGCCGAACACCTGCGACAGGCCCAGGCCGGTGCCCTGTCCGGAGGCCTTGGTGGTGAAGAACGGGTCGAAGATGCGCTCCAGCAGGTGCGGGGCGATGCCCACGCCGCCGTCGATCACCGAGATCGCCGCGAAGCGGTCGTCCTGTGCCGGCTGGCCGCGAATCTCAGGCAAATGCTGGTCGCCTTCAAGGCGCAGGCGCAAGGTGCCGACCCCGGCCATGGCGTCGCGGGCATTGATCATCAGGTTGATTACCGCGGTTTCCAGTTGGCCGAGATCGGCATGCACATGGCAGGGCGTGTCGGGCAACTCCAGGCTGACCTGGATACGTGCGCCAGTGGCGGTGTCGAGCATCTCGGCCATGGCCTTGAGCTGTGGGCCAGCATCGAACACCTGCGGGCTGAGGGCCTGGCGCCGGGCAAAGGCGAGCAGTTGCCCGGTGAGCTTGGCGCCGCGGTCGACGGTGTCGGACACGATCTTGAAATAGCGGCTGCGGCGCGTTTCGTCGAGATCCGGGCGCTGCAGGAAGTGGAGGGAAGAGCGAATGATGGTCAGCAGGTTATTGAAATCGTGGGCCACGCCTCCGGTCAGCTGGCCGATGGCCTCGAGCTTCTGGGCCTGGCGCAGCACGGCCTCGGTGTGCAGGAGCTGCTCGGTACGCTCCTCCACACGTTGTTCGAGGGTGGCGTTGAGCGCCTCCAGGGCCGTCAGCGCCTCGCGCACCTGTGCGTTGGCCTGGACTCGCTGGATATGTGCCCAGCAGCGTCCGGTCACCTCGTTGAGCAGGGTCTGTTCGTAGCGGGTCCAGGTCCTTGGCAGCTTGTCGTGGATGGCCATCAGTGCGGTCAGGCGGCCTTCCTTGATCAATGGCATGCAAAGTGTCGCGGTGATGCCGATGGCCTGGAACGTCGCCGATTCGCAGGCCGGCAACTGCGTGAGGTTGTCGTTGATCACCAGCCCCAGTCCGGCGCGCAGGCGGCTGACGGCCAGCTCGCCGAAGTCGCCCAGGCGATATCGGCCGAGCTGGCGTGGTGAGCCAGGCGCGACCCAGTCGCCGCAGATGGTGAAGCCGTCCTGGTCAGGGTCCATAACGGCGTAGGCGCAGCTTGAAAGGTGCAGGTGCTCGCCCAGCAGGCGCGTGGTGATAGCCATGATCCGCTCCGGATCTGTGGCATTGGCCGCCGCTCGGCTGAGGGTGTCAAGAAAGTTCAGGCGTTGGTTGGCGACCACGCTGGCGGTGGTCTCGGTGACCGTGTCGATCATGCCGACCACCTGGCCGTCATGGTCGCGAATGGGGCTGTAGCAGAACGTGAAGTAGGCGCGCTCCGGGCTGCCGTGGCGCTCGATCAGCAGGGGAAAGTCCTCTATGTACACGGCTTCGCCATCGAGGGCGCGTTGTGCCAGGTGGCGGATATCGCTCCAGGCTTCCTGCCAGACCGCGCTGAAGGGGCGGCCCAGGGCCGAGGGCTTGTTGCCGAGGATCTCGCTGAAAGCATCGTTGTGCAGGGTGATCAGCTCGTCGCCCCAGAGCACGGCCTGGGGAAAGCGCGAGGCCAGGCACAGGGCGACCGTGGTCTTGAGCACGTCAGGCCAGCTGGCCAGGGGGCCCAGGGGGGTAGACGACCAGTCGTGGTTGCGGATGCGCTCGGCCATGAGGCCGCCGCCGTCGAGCCATTTCGCCATGAGCGGTGCGGGTCCTTGTGCGTGAGAGCATCAGGGTGCACCGAGACGCGGCGCTTGGCGAGGGATTTTGTATGGGCCGTGCTGGCCCGCTTCCACTGATGCCGGCGTTCAATTGTGGGAGCGGGCTTGACCCAAGAGGCTATTCAGACCTTGAACTGCGCGATCAGGCCGTTCAGCTCCAGCGCCAATTGCGACAGGTCCTGGGCCGAGGCGCTGGTCTGGTTGGCCCCGGTCGTTGTCTGCAGCGCCAGGTCGCGGATGTTCACCAGGTTGCGATCCACTTCGCGCGCCACCTGGGCCTGTTGCTCCGTGGCACTGGCGATCACCAGGTTGCGCTGGTTGATCGAGGCGATGGTCCGGGCGATGAGCTCCAGGGCCTGACCGGCCGCTTGCGCCACCTCCAGGGTACCGCTGGCGCGGCCCTGGCTGCTGTGCATGGCGCTGACCGCACGCTCGGTGCCGCCCTGGATACCCCCGATCATCTGCTCGATTTCGGCGGTCGACTGTTGGGTGCGATGTGCCAAGGCACGCACCTCGTCGGCAACCACCGCAAAACCACGACCGGCCTCACCGGCGCGAGCGGCTTCGATGGCGGCGTTGAGGGCCAGCAGGTTGGTCTGTCCGGCGATCGAACCGATCACATCCAGTACCCGGGTAATCTCGTTGGCGCTGTTGGCCAATTGTTCGATCTCTTCCGCCGTGCCGGTGACATCGTCGACCAGGTGCTGGATCGAGGCGAGTGCCTGGTTGACCTGGTCTCGGCCTTCACGGGTGGCCTGGTCGGCGCCCTGTGAGGCCTCGGCAGTGCTCACGGCATTGCTTGCCACTTCCTCGACGGCGCTGGTCATCTGATTGACCGCTGTGGCGGCCTGGTCTATCTCGGTGCTTTGCTGCTGCAGGCCGCGGCTTGTGTCCTCGGTGACGGTGTGCAGCTCTTCGGAGGCCGAAGCCAGACGATCGGAGGACGCGGCGATCTTGCCGATGGTCTCGCGCAGGCTCTGTTGCATGCGCCGCAGGGCGTGCAGCAGCATCGCCGGCTCGTCGTGGCCGACCACCGCGATCTTTTGGGTCAGGTCACCGGTGGCGATACCCTCGGCCACGGCAACGGCCTCGGTCAGGGGCGCAACCAAACTGCGGGTGAACAGCACGGCGATGACGACCAGTACCAGGATGATCAGCACCAGTGAAACGACGAGTACGCGGAAGGCATCGTCGCCGACATCGCTGCTTCGTTGTGAGGCGGCTTGCGCACCTCGGTAGTTGAAGGCCACCAATGCCGCCATTGTCTCCATCATCTGGTCGGCCCGCTGGAGCAGCGGGCCGCTGATCTGTCGCCTGGCTTCAGCCATGCGGCCCTCGCTGATGTGTCCCAGTACCTGCTGCTGCAGGTCGGCGTACCGTTTGCGCGCCGCGATGAAGGCATTGAACAGGGCACGGTCCTCTTCTCCGTCGATAGTCGCCTCGTACGCCCGCAGGCTCTGGCGCAAAGCCTCGTCGATGCGGTTGAGCAACTGGATGCTAGCCCCCTCGCTGGTGCCATCCTCCAAGGCTGTGCGCAGGGTGGCGGCGCGTTCCTGGGTGAGGCTGGCGCCGACCTCGTTGAGTGCGATCACAGCCGGAAGCCAGTTGATACGGATTTCGTCGGTGGCGCTGTCCATCTGCTGGGTCTCATAGAGCGCGACGCTTCCCATGGACAGGACGAGAGCAGCCAGTAGGGTGAACAGGCAGGCTGCCCGTTTGCCGATTTTCATGTCTCGTAGAAGCATTGATGTTCCTTGATGTAAGAGAAATGCGTACATCAAGAGCATGATGGGATCTTGTGGGGGGCGAGTAGTCGGCGGGTATCACCCCGTGTAACGGTTTTTTCCTATTTCTCACTCGCGTGAAACCCGCTGTAGGCGTGATCGCGGGACCCGCCATCGGGGCCCGCGATGCTGTCCGAGACGCTTCAGACCTTGAACTGCGCCACCATCGCGTTCAGTTCCACCGCCAGGCGCGACAGGTCCTGTGCCGCCGCGCTGGTCTGGTTGGCGCCGGCCGAGGTCTGCATTGCCAGGTCGCGGATGTTCACCAGGTTGCGGTCCACCTCCCGCGCCACCTGGGCCTGCTGCTCGGAGGCGGTGGCGATGACCAGGTTGCGCTGGTTGATGGTGGCGATCGCTTCGGCGATCAGCTCCAGCGCCTGACCGGCCGACTGCGCCACGGTCAGGGTGCCGCTGGCGCGACCCTGGCTGTTGTGCATGGCGCTGACTGCGCGTTCGGTGCCAGTCTGGATGCCGTCGATCATCTGTTCGATTTCAGCGGTGGACTGCTGGGTGCGATGGGCCAAGGCGCGCACCTCGTCGGCGACCACGGCGAAGCCGCGGCCGGCCTCACCGGCGCGTGCAGCCTCGATGGCAGCGTTGAGTGCCAGCAGGTTGGTCTGCCCGGCGATGGCGCCGATTACATCCAGCACCTGGCTGATCTGGTTGGCGTGGCTGGCCAGTTGCTCGATCTCCCCGGAGGTACCGGTCACGTCATCGACCAAGTGCTGGATCGAGGCCAGCGCCTGGTTGACCTGGTCGCGACCATCACGAGTGGTGCGATCTGCGCCCTGGGAGGCGTCGGCGGTGCTCACGGCGTTGCTCGCTACTTCTTCGACGGCGGCGGTCATCTGGTTGACCGCGGTGGCGGCCTGGTCGATCTCGGCGCTCTGCTGGTGCAGGCCGCGGCTGGTGTCTTCGGTGACGGTGTGCAGCTCTTCGGAGGCCGAGGCCAGCTGATCGGAAGACGCGGCAATCCTGCGCAGGGTGTCGCGCAGGCTATGCTGCATGCGGCTCAGGGCGCCCAGCAGCAAGGCCGGCTCGTCGCGGCCGAGCACGACGATCTCGCGGGTCAGGTCGCCGGTGGCGACCCGCTCGGCCACGGCAACGGCGTCGGCCAGGGGCACGACGATACTGCGAGTGAGGAGAGTGGCGATGCCGATCAGCGCCAGGGTGATCACGGCAATGGCGGCGATGATCAGGCTGAAGGCTTCGTCGGAGGCCGCGCTGCTGCGCAGCGAGGCTTGCTCGGCGCCCTTGGTGTTGTAGTCGACCAGCGCGGCCAGGGCTTTCATCATGCTGTCGGCGTACTCGGCCAGCGGGCCGTTGACCAGGCGTCGGGCCTCGTCCAGTCGGTCATTGCCGGCGGCGGCGCGGATGGCTTGCTGCAATGCGTGATAGCGTTCGCTCAGGCCCATGAAGGTGTCGAACAGGGCGCGGTCATCCGCAGCGTTGATGGTGCGCTCGTAAGCCTTGAGGTCGCTCTCGAGCTGCTGGTTGATCTGGACGATCTTGTCCAGGGTGGCGTGGCGGGCGCTGCTGCTGTCCTCCAGGACACTGCGCAGGGTCAGGGCGCGGGCCCGGCCGAGGTTGCTGCTGACCTCGCCCAAGGCGAGTACGGAGGGCATCCAGGTGAGACGGATTTCGTCGGTGGCGCTGTCCATCCGCCGGGTTTCGTAGAGGGCGATCAGGCCCAGGGCCAGGACCAGGACCCCGAGCAGGGTGAACATTCCTGCTGCCCGAATACCGATCTTCATGTTCCGTAACTGCATGCGACGCTCCTTGACGGTGGCTGGCAGGCGTCAAGAGCGCGGACTGACCGGGCTCGGCTGGAAAGGCTCTCGATGCACTGCGAAAGGGGTTATATCCTCACGGTTCATGTTGTTTTTTCTGAATGATGACATAACGCCACTATTATTGACCAGTCGTTCAATGTAATGACGCATGCAAACAGGCCCGTCACTTCTGGGACGGGCCTATTATTTTCGTTCATGCGACGATCGGAATCAGCGGGTCAGCCGCCGCCAGGGCCTGGGCGCGGTCAGCGGCTGGTGGGTAGATCCATACCGAGTTGATCTGGCGCTTTAGGTCCTTGCCTTCCTGGCCCTGCAGCTTCAGTTCGCGGGTCCAGCCTTCGCTGTACGCGGCGCCCCAGTCGCCAAGATCCAGGCAGGTGACGTACTTGGGCTGGCGGTACGCCACCGGCGCCACGCCCAGCAGGTCGGCCATGGCGTTGTTGCCGCTGTGGCGGCCCATGGGGATGGCGTGCTGGCAGGTCATCAGGGCGTGGTTGCCCAGTTCGTCCACCGCGGCCCAGGCCATGTCGCCGGTGGCGTAGATGTGCGTCTGGCCGATCACCTTGAGGTGTTCGTCGACCCGCAGGCGACCGAAACCGTCACGCTCGCCGGCCACCTGCGCGGTCAGCGGGCTGGCCTTGACGCCGGCAGTCCAGATCCACGGTCTTGCTGGCGATGTACTCGCCGTTGTCCAGGGTCACGCCGCCAGCATCCACCGCCATCACCGAGGTGCCGGTCAGCCATTCGACACCCGCCTGTTCGCTGGCGGCGACAATGGCCGGGGTGATTCCGGCGCCGAGGGCGGCACCGACGCTGGCGCCACGGTCGATCAGCACCACGCGGGCATTGCCTTCACCGAGGATGGCGCGCAGGCGCGACGGCATCTCGGTGGCGGTCTCGATGCCAGTGAAGCCGCCGCCGCAGATCACCACGGTGTTGCGTGCCGGCGAGGCGGGGAGGCTGGCCAGGCCGTGCAGGTGCTGTTCCAGGCGCATGGCCGATTCCATCTGGTCGACATCAAAGCTGTGCTCGGCCAGGCCCGGCACGGCGGGGCGGGCCACCTGGCTGCCGGCGGCGAGAATCAGACGGTCGTAGGCGAGCTGCTGCGGCAGGCCATCGGCATCGCGATAGCCGACCTGGCGGGCAGCACTGTCGATGCTGTCGGCGGTGCCATGGATGAATTCCACGCCCACCACGTCGAACAGTGCCTCCAGCGGTGCCTGCATGGTGTGGACAGCGGCTTCGTAGAAGCGTGGACGGATGCGCAGTTGCGGCTGTGGGGCGAGCACGCTGATGCGCACGTCGTCGCGCTGGGCCTGGTCAAGCAGGCGGGCGGCGCTCAGGGCGCTCCAGACACCGGCAAAGCCGGCACCGATGATCAGGATACGAGAGGTCATGTAGGTGCTCCGCAAGGGTAGGAAAAAGGGCTTCGATGAGGCGTTCACTGCCCGCCGCATAACTACGACTTTATTGGTCGTAGTTTGATTCGGCAAGTGTTTTTTCCCGGGGCGTGTTTTCGCAAGCGTTGATGTATCGGCTGTAGCTAGCGTGTTTATTGGCTTATGTGGGGGTGTTGATGTACTTGCGCGGCGACGACCGGCTTTGCCTGTCATCAATGAAGAGCGTACTATTTGCGACAGATTTGGTCGGAGATTGATATGTCCCTTTACAGCGCCGGCGTCGAATACGGCATCCACTGCCTGCTATTTTTGGTGGACGAGCGCGGCGATAGTCGCGAGTCCAGCGTGCGCGACCTGGCTGAGTTGCAGGGCGTACCCCAGGAATACCTGGCCAAGGTTTTTACCAAGCTGGCTCGTGCCGGACTGGTGGCGGCGACCGAAGGCGTGCGCGGTGGCTTCCGTCTGGCGCGACCCTCCGACGAGATCACCGTGCTGGATATCGTCACGGCTATCGACGGGCCGAAGAAACTCTTCGATTGCCGGGAGATCCGCGAGCGTTGCGCGGTGTTCGAAGGCACCGCGCCGACCTGGGCCACCGAAGGCACCTGCGCGATCCATGCGGTGATGCTGGGGGCGCAGAAGCGCATGGAGGAGGCGCTGGCCCAGCAGACCATCCTCGACCTGGCGCGGCGTTTCGGGCGCAAGGCGCCCGCCGAGTTCGGGCAGAAGGTCAATGACTGGATGAGCGAGCGGCGCGACGGCAAGGGCGGTGCCGGGGAGATTCCGTTGCAGACCGTCTGACGACTGGGGTCGGTTTGGCGGCGCAACGGAAAATTATACTCAACCTCAAGGTAAATCCTTGGCTGGGCGATCGGCGCGTAGGCGTCAAGCCGAGGTAAGCTGGCAGAAAAGATCCCGCGAGAGGTCAACGTGGCTTCCTATACCTTGCGCCAACTCAGATACTTCGTCACCACGGTGGAGGCCGGCAGCGTCGCCGAGGCCTCGCGCCAGCTGTATATCGCCCAGCCGTCGATTTCCACTGCGATCAAGAGCCTGGAAGAGAGCTTCGGCGTGCAGCTGTTTATCCGCCATCACGCCCAGGGCGTGTCGCTGACGCCCAGCGGCAAGCGCTTCTACGCCAAGACCCGGGCCCTGCTGCAAATGGCCCATGAGTTCGAGCAGAACGCCTTGGCCGACAACGACACGGTGGCCGGGCAGATCGACATCGGCTGTTTCGAGACCGTGGCGCCTTTGTACCTGCCGCGGCTGATCGCCAGTTTCCGCCAGCGTTATCCGGGGGTGGATATCCGCCTGCGCGACGGCGAACAGCAGGACCTGATCCAGGGCTTGACGGCGGGCACTTTCGATCTGGCGTTCCTCTACGACCATGATCTGGACGGCACCATCGAAACCGAGCCGCTGATGCCGGCGCAGAAACCCTATGTGCTGCTGCCGGAAAAGCACCGTTTTGCAGGGCAAACCCAGGTATCGCTGCGCGACCTGTGCCCGGAGCCGATGATCCTGCTCGATGTGGCACCAAGCCGCACCTACTTCGTCAGTCTGTTCAATGAGCTGGGACTGACGCCGAACATTGTCTTCAGTTCGCCGTCCATCGAAATGGTCCGGGGCATGGTGGGGCAGGGCTTCGGCTTCTCGTTGCTGGTGACCCGGCCGCACTCCGAGTTTACCTATGACGGGCAGCGCCTGGTGACCCTCGACATCACCGAGCCCGTAGCCCTGTCGGGCTTGGCGGCGGCGCACCTCAAGCGGGTGCAGCTGACCAAACCGGCGCAATTGTTCGTGGAGTTCTGCCGTGAGGAGCTGGCGCAGCTGTAGGTGGCGACCACCCGTCGCGAAATTGACGTTGACGATCGAACGTCGACCTGCCGGTGCTTTCTTCCACTAAGGTGCTAGAGGTACTTCGACGAAGTCATTGCCTGGGCGAATGGACCTGTACCCAGGCATGGGCAATATCAATTGGCGACACGCTAGTCGAGGGCGTACCACACCCAACAGGCCATCCAGTACAGAGAGGGTCGTACCATGTCGTTGATTGGCGTTTCAATGCTTGAGATGCGGCAGATGATCGAACAGGCCTGCCTGCCTGACCGCTGCGAGGTGAGCTGCCCGGACGGCGAACACCTTACCATTCGCCTGGGACAGGGCGAGAGCCTGGACAGCTGCCTGACCGTGACCGGCGTGCCTGTGGCCAGTCTCAATTCCTGCCATGATTTGTTGGGATTGGTCGCTCGTGTGAAAGCACAGCGTGACGTTCAGCCAAGTGTGCGTAAGGCTATCGCTTAGCGTAAGGTTTATTGCAGCTCAAGTAGCAGGTTGATTCCGCCATCGCCGCATTTGACGGAGTCGCGGACCAATCCGCGGTAGCTACGCCCCTCCCAGGCGAAGGCGACACTGTGGGCCTTTTCCATCTTCACCGGCAAAGGTGGTTGGATATGCAGGCGCAAAGCTGCGCGGCCTTGTAGATTGATGGCCGCCAACTGAACCTGGCATTCGGCGCGCTGGGCCATCGGTCCGAACAGGGTATCGCGGACGAAGTCCAGTTCCAGCAAGACGCAGGGGGCGCGGCAGGGCATCTTCATGGTGGCTTTCCGGGGGCAGAGGCATACCTCGAACGTTGGAAGCTTAAAAGCACAAGACGTTCAAAATATTTCAGCCTGTGCCTTTGCTGGACGCCGAGGAGCGGCCTTTTGCCGACGGCGATCCGCTATGGCGCGCCGAGAATCTCCAGCACTTTATCGCGCAGCTGATCGATGCTGAACGGCTTGCCAATCAGGTGCATGCCCTCGGGCACAGTAAAGCTCTCGGCATAGCCGCTGGCGAACAGCACCGGCAGCAGGGGCCGGACCTCGCGCACCTTGGCGGCCAGTTCCTCGCCGCGCAGGTCGGGCAGGCCGACGTCGGTCATCAACAGGGCCAGGGGCTGGTCGGGATCCTCGATGATCTTAAGGGCCGCGCCGGCGCTGTCGGCCTCGATGGCGGTGTAGCCCAGTTCGTCGAGCACTTCGACTATCAGCATACGTACGATGTCGTCGTCTTCGACTACCAGAAGGTGCATGGTGCGGGTCCTGTTTCGATGGATTGTCTCTACTCTGTGCGCAAGGCGATGGCAGAAGTTCCCAAGCTTAACGGCATGGGCAAATAGATGGAACGATTGCTGCAGACAGGCTTCAAATACTGGCTAAATGCCCTGCCAGATCCACCAAAGCTGGTTAGACTCGCTGTATTCTCCGGCCAGTCTGGCACAGGCAGTATTTACAAGACGTAGCCGTCGGACTGTTCAATGGATTTTTTTCACTCGGGCACTTTCAGATGATTCAAGCAGCCTCGATGGACCAACGCAGCTTTCGCAAACTGCTGAGCCGCAACGTCGGCCTGCCCCTGGGCGTGGGGCTACTCGGTGCCGTGGCGTTTGTCGCGGTGATCAACTACCTGCTCTCGGCCATGCAGTGGGTCGAGCACACCGACCGGGTGATCGGCAATGCCAACGAGGCGATCAAGCTGTCGATCGACATGGAGACCGGCATGCGCGGCTTCCTGCTGACCGGCGAGGAGCGCTTTCTGGACCCTTACGAGGTGGCCAAGCCACGTATCCTGGGTAGCCTGGACACGTTGAAGGTGATGGTGGCGGACAACCCTCAGCAAGTCGACCGTATCGACCGCATCGCGGCCTTGCAGCGCGAGTGGAACACCTTCGGCAACGAAATGATCAGTCAGCGCCGCAACCAGGGCGACGTAACGTCGTCGATCGGTCGTGGGCGGGGCAAGCGCCTGACTGACGAGATCCGCAGTGAATTCGACGCCTTCATCAACTCCGAGCAGCAATTGCGCACGACGCGCAACGAGACGGTGAGCACGGTTACGGTCACGGCGATCTCGGCCTTCATATTGTTCATTGTCACGCTCAGCGCCTTGCTCGCCTACCTGGGGCGGCGCGACCTGCTGGCATTGTCGTCCAACTACGTGGCGAACCTGGAGGCCCAGCAACGCGCCGCCGAGCGCCTGGAACACCAGGCCTGGCTGCGCGCCGGACAGACCCAGCTGGCCGAGCAGGTACTGGGGCAACTGACGTTGCCCATGCTCGGGGACAATATCCTGCGCTTCTTCGCCGGCTATCTGGGCAGCGTGGTCGGCGCACTGTACGTACGCGACGAACATGGCCAATTGGTGCGCGTCGCCACCTATGGCCTGGACGCCGAACAGCAGGGTAGCGAGCCGCGCCTGGGCGATCATGCCGGCTTGTTGGGCGAGGCGGTGGTTCAAGGGCGCATGATGCGCCTGGACGCGTTGCCCGAGGACTACTACCGTTTGAGCTCGGGCCTGGGCCAGGGCCTGCCACGCAGCGGCGTGCTGGTGCCGTCCCACGACGATGGGCGGGTCAATGGTGTATTGGAACTGGGCTTCCTGCGCGCGCTGCAGGACCGAGACGTGGAGCTGCTGGAGCGGATCACCGAGAACCTGGGTATCTCCATCGAGAGCGCGCGCTACCGCCAGCGCCTGCAAGAGGTGCTGGCCGAGACCCAGCAGCTCAACGAGGAACTGCAGGTGCAGCAGGAGGAGCTCAAGACCGCCAACGAAGAGCTCGAGGAGCAGTCGCGGGTGCTCAAGGAGTCCCAGGCGCACCTGGAAACCCAGCAGGCGGAACTGGAGCAGACCAACGAGAAATTGGCCGAGCGCACCGAGGCCCTGGACCGCAAGAACAGTGAGCTCAACCAGGCCCAGGTCGAACTGCAGGCCCGTGCCGACGACCTGCAGCGTTCGAGCAAGTACAAGTCTGAGTTCCTCGCCAACATGTCCCATGAGCTGCGCACGCCGCTCAACAGCTCGCTGATCCTGGCCAAGCTGCTGGCCGAGAACGCCGAGGGCAATCTCAGCGGGGAGCAGGTCAAGTTTGCCGAGTCGATCTATTCGGCCGGCAACGACCTGCTGAACCTGATCAACGATATCCTCGATATCGCCAAGGTCGAGGCCGGCAAGATGGAGGTGCGCGCAGAGAGCACCCCGCTGGAACGCCTGGTCGAAGGCCTGCGGGGCATGTTCCAGCCGTTGGCCCAGGACAAGGGCCTGGGCTTCGAGGTGAAGCTCGAGCAACCATTGCCGGCGACCTTGTTCACCGATCGCCAGCGCCTGGAGCAGATTCTGAAGAACCTGCTTTCCAACGCCATCAAGTTCACCGAGCGCGGCCAGGTCAGCCTGGGCATCAGCCACCAGGCCGGCCTGGGCATCGTCTTCGCGGTGCGCGATACCGGTATCGGCATCGCCGCCGACCAGCAGAAGGCGATCTTCGGCGCCTTCCACCAGGTCGACGGCACCAGCAACCGTCGTTACGGCGGCACCGGGCTGGGCCTGTCGATCTCCCGCGACCTGGCGCACCTTTTGGGCGGGCAGATCAACGTCGACAGCAGCCCGGGGCAGGGCAGCGTGTTCAGCCTGATCCTGCCCGAGCACTTCGAACCGTCGGCGCAGCAGGTCGAGGTGCATAGCCTGCGTCCGGCGGTCGATGAACTGCCGCCTGCACCGCCGGTACCGGCGCCGGTGCACACCGAGCGTCCGGCCCCGACCTTCGCCGACGACCGCGCCCAGGCGCCGTTCGACAACCGCTGCATCCTGGTGATCGAGGACGAGCCGAACTTTGCCCGCATCCTTTTCGACCTGGCCCACGAACTGGGCTATAGCTGCCTGGTCGCCCATGCCGCCGATGAAGGCTTCGAGCTGGCCGCGCAGTACCTGCCCGACGCCATCCTGCTGGACATGCGCCTGCCCGACCATTCCGGGCTCACCGTGCTGCAGCGCCTGAAGGAACAGGCCGCTACCCGGCATATCCCGGTGCATATCATCTCGGTCGAGGACCGCGTCGAGGCGGCCATGCACATGGGCGCGGTGGGCTACGCGGTCAAGCCCACCAGCCGCGAGGAGCTCAAGGCGGTGTTCGGTCGCCTGGAGGCCAAGCTCACGCAGAAGCTCAAGCACATCCTGCTGGTGGAGGACGATGACCTGCAGCGCGAGAGCATTGCCCGCCTGATCGGCGACGACGATATCCAGATCACCGCGGTGGCCATGGCCCAGGACGCCCTCGCATTGCTGCGCGAGAACATCTACGACTGCATGATCATCGACCTCAAGCTGCCTGACATGCTCGGCAACGAGCTGCTCAAGCGCATGACCGCCGAGGATATCCGCAGCTTCCCGCCGGTGATCGTCTATACCGGGCGCAACCTCACCCGCGAGGAGGAGGCCGACCTGCTCAAGTACTCGCGCTCGATCATCATCAAGGGCGCCCGTTCGCCCGAGCGCCTGCTCGATGAGGTGACGCTGTTCCTGCACAAGGTCGAGTCGCAGCTGTCCAACGAGCGCCAGCGCATGCTCAAGACCGCGCGCAGTCGCGACAAGGTGTTCGAGGGGCGCAAGATCCTGCTGGTGGACGACGACGTGCGCAACATCTTTGCCCTGACCAGCGCCCTGGAGCACAAGGGCGCCATCGTCGAGATCGGCCGTAATGGGCGCGAGGCCATCGAGTGCCTGGAGGCCAACGACGACATCGACCTGGTGCTGATGGACGTGATGATGCCGGAGATGGACGGTTACGAGGCCACCCGCCTGATCCGCCAACAGCCACGCTGGCGCAAGCTGCCGATCATCGCCGTGACCGCCAAGGCGATGAAGGACGACCAGCAGCGCTGCCTGCAGGCCGGGGCCAACGACTACCTGGCCAAACCGATCGACCTGAACCGCCTGTTCTCGCTGATCCGGGTTTGGCTGCCGCAATTGGAGCGAATCTGAAATCTTGACCAGTGAACGCAACACCGATATCGAGATCCGGCTGCTGATCGAGGCGATCTACCTCAAGTACAGCTACGATTTTCGCGATTACTCCGGCGCCTCGATCAAGCGCCGGATTCTCCACGCCGTGCGCCAGTTCGAATGCCGCACGGTGTCGGCGCTGCAGGAGCGGGTGCTGCACGACCCGGGCATGTTCCTCGAGCTGCTGCAATACCTGACGATCCCGGTCAGCGAGATGTTCCGCGACCCTGGTCATTTCCTCGCCCTGCGCAACGAAGTGGTGCCATTGCTGCGCACCTGGCCGTCGCTGAAGATCTGGATCGCCGGCTGCAGTACCGGCGAGGAAGTGTACTCAATGGCTATCCTGCTGCGTGAGGAGGGCCTGCTGGAACGCACCATCCTTTACGCCACCGACATCAATCCGCACTCGCTGGAGCGCGCCAAGCAGGGCATCTACTCGATGCAGGTCATGAGCGAGTATGAGGAGAACTACCGCAAGTCCGGTGGTCGACGGGATTTCTCCGAGTACTACACCGCCGCCTATGGCAACGCCATCATGGACTCCAGCCTGCGTGACAACGTGACCTTCGCCGACCACAGCCTGGCCACCGATAGCGTGTTCTCCGAGACCCAGCTGGTGTCGTGCCGCAACGTGCTGATCTACTTCAACAAGGGCCTGCAGGACCGTGCCCTGGGCCTGTTCCACGAGTCGCTGTGCCACCGCGGCTTCCTGGTGCTGGGGAGCAAGGAGTCGGTGGACTTCTCGGCCTACAGTGAAGGCTTCGAGCCGCTGGTGCGGCCCGAGCGGATTTACCGCAAGACATGAACGGCGTGCGCGCAATCGTCATCGGCGCCTCGGCGGGCGGCGTCACGGCGCTGTTCAGCGTGCTTGGCGCGTTGCCGGCGGATTTCGCCATTCCGGTGCTGTGCGTGTTGCACCTGCCGGACGACCGCCACAGCCAGCTCGCCGAGGTGCTGCAGCGGCGTCTGCAGCGGCCGGTGCACGAAGCCCTCGACAAGGCGCGGATTGAACCGGGCCAGATCTACGTGGCGGGACCGGGCTATCACTTGTCGGTCGAGCGCGACTTCAGTTTCTCGCTCAGCCAGGAAGCGCCAGTGCATTTTTCGCGTCCGGCGATCGATTTTCTTTTCGAGTCGGCCGCCGATGCCTATGGCACGGGCCTGCTTGGCGTGCTGTTGACCGGGGCCAACGAAGACGGCGCCCGCGGACTGTTGCACATCAGACAAAGCGGAGGCCGGACAGTTGTCCAGGACCCCCGCGACGCACAGGTCGCGTTGATGCCGGAAGCCGCACTGGCCCTGCACGACCCCGACCATATTCTTTCCCTTGGCGGTATCGGGCAGCTGCTCGCTACCCTGGAATCCAGCGCATGCTAAGCCACATTACCGCGAAACTGCTGATCGTCGACGACCTGCCGGAGAACCTGCTGGCCCTCGACGCCCTGATCCAGGGCGAGGACCGCGAGGTGCACCAGGCGCAGTCAGCCGAGCAGGCCTTGTCGCTGCTGCTCGAACACGAATTCGCCCTCGCCATTCTCGATGTGCAGATGCCGGGCATGAATGGCTTCGAGCTGGCCGAGCTGATGCGCGGCACGGAAAAGACCCGCAACATCCCCATCGTCTTCGTCAGCGCCGCCGGGCGCGAGATGAACTATGCCTTCAAGGGTTACGAGAGCGGCGCCGTGGACTTCCTGCACAAACCGCTGGAACCCCTGGCGGTGAAGAGCAAGGTATCGGTGTTCGTCGACCTGTTCCGCCA
Organism: Pseudomonas sp. DrBHI1; assembly: GCF_002205115.1. Classification (NCBI taxonomy): domain Bacteria; kingdom Pseudomonadati; phylum Pseudomonadota; class Gammaproteobacteria; order Pseudomonadales; family Pseudomonadaceae; genus Pseudomonas; species Pseudomonas sp. DrBHI1. The sequence goes on along the minus strand of NZ_NIBE01000057.1, from coordinate 116,817 downwards.
GCGCAAGGCCCTGGATCGCCAGTTGCAGGCCCTGGAGCAGAGCCGCCAGGAGCAGGAGCTGCTGCTGGCCCAGCTGCAGCTGGCGCGTGGCGAGCTTGAGCGCGCGGTGCGCATGCGTGATGACTTCATGTCGATCGTCTCCCACGAGGTGCGCACGCCGCTCAACGGCTTGATCCTGGAAACCCAGCTGCGCCGCCTGCACTTGTCCCGTGGCAACTTGGCGGCGTTCAGCGAGGACAAGCTCAAGGCCATGGTCGAGCGCGACGAGCGCCAGATCAACAGCCTGATCCGCCTGGTCGAGGACATGCTCGATGTCTCGCGGATCCGTACCGGCAAGCTGTCGATCCGCCCCCGGACCTTCGACCTCGGTCAGCTTGTACGGGGGCTGGTGGAGAACTTCGCCGCCCAGGCTGGCGCGGTGGACACCCCTCTCGAACTGCAGCGCTGTGACGCCCTGCAGGGCGAGTGGGACGAGTTTCGGATTGAACAAGTGGTGGCCAACCTGTTGTCCAATGCCTTGCGCTATGGCGATCGCAAACCGGTACAGGTGCGGGTGTTCGAAGAAGCCGACATGGCCTGTGTGCAGGTGCAGGACCATGGCATCGGCATCGATGCCCAGCACCTGCAGCGGATCTTCCAGCAGTTCGAGCGCGTCGCCGCGCAGCAGGCCACGGGCGGTCTGGGCCTGGGCCTGTACATCTCCGAGCAGATCGTCCTGGCCCATGGCGGGCGGATCCAGGTCGACAGTCAGGCCGGTGTCGGCTCGACCTTCACCGTGCATCTGCCGCTGTCGGCACAGTCGCAACAATGTGACCCCGCCCGCGCAACCTCTGCGTAGCGCTGGGGTCTGATGGCCAACCTGTTGAATTTGAAGGCGTTGTCATGAGTGAAGATGCACAAGATGTAGTACTGGTGGTCGAGGATGAGCCGGCTATCCGCATGATCCTGCGCGATTACCTGGCCGGCGAGGGCTACCACGTGCTGGTGGCCGAGGACGGGGAGGAGGCGTTCGCGATCCTGGCGAGCAAGCCGCACCTGGACCTGATGGTCACCGACTTCCGCTTGCCTGGCGGGATTTCCGGGGTCGAGATCGCCGAGCCTGCGGTGAAGCTGCGCCCGGACCTGAAGGTGATCTTCATCAGTGGCTACCCGGCGGAGATCGCCGAGTCGGGCAGCCCGATCGCGCGCCAGGCACCGATCCTGGCCAAACCGTTCGACCTTGATACCTTGCACGAGCAGATTCAGGCGTTGTTGCGCTAGGCCAGGCACTGGGCACCGGCGTTCGCGGGCAAGTCTGCTGCAACGGGGAGCGTAGGACAGCCGCCCTCAGGCGAAAATGCATGCGTCTGGGGGAGCCGGCTTGCCGGCGAAAGGGCCGCAGAGCGGCCCCATTGCGACAAGTGGTGCCTCAACCAACCTGCGTGCGCAACAGCGCCATGGCCCGGTCGACCTGCTGCTCGTCATTGAGCAGGCTCGGCGCAAAGCGGATTACCGGCCCGACATCGCGGTCCACGGCATCGACCATGATTTTGTTGGCGTTGAGATAAGCCGCCACGGCGTCGGGGTCGCGGTCCTTGATACGGAAAAAGGTGAAGCCGGCGGAGAACTCGCGGCTGGTAGGCGTCACCAGCTCGATGGCGCGGTGCTCGGCCAGGCGCGCCTTGAGGTAGTCGTTGAGCTGGTGGATGCGCGCCTGGATATCGGCCTTGCCAAGCGCCAGGTGCAGCTTGAAGGCCTCGCCTAGCGCCCAGCGGTGCTCGAAGGCGTGATAGCCGCCCGGCGTCATGATGGTGCCGAAGTCTTCGTTGCGCGAGAAGGTGGCGAAGGTCGGCGTCAGGTGCTGCATCTGCTCCGAGGCTGCGCAGATGATTCCCGTGCCCCGCGGGCCGAACATCCACTTGTGGGTGCCGGCGATGAACCAGTCGCAGTTGAAGTCGGCAAAGCGCACGTTTTCCACGCCAAAACCATGCACGCCATCGACCACGTAGAGGATGCGCTCGGCCTCGTCGCGGTTGCGGTTGTGCTGGCGTACCAGCTCGCCGATGGCGCCCACCGGCAGCTTGACGCCGCTGCCCGAATGTACCCAGGTCATGCCCAGTACCCGAGTCTCGGGGCGGATGCTGCGGTCGATCAGGCTCAGTACGCGGTCGGTGGAAACCTCGCCGGGCTTGTCGAACAGGCGCAGCTTGCGCACCTGTGTACCGTGCTGGCGCTGGCGAAACGCCAGGCAGTTGTGGGTCGAGTAGTGCTCGTGCTCGGTGGTGAGGATCTCCTGGTGCGGCGCCACGTGCAGGCCGCCGTAGATCATGCCGAGGCCCTCGGTGGTGCTGCCGGTCAGGGCGATCTGGCGCGGGCGCACCTCCAGGTAGCGGCCTGCCCATTCACGGACCTCATCCTCGCGCTGCCATTCGTACTGGCTTTCCCAGTCCATGCACAGGGCCGGGTTGCGGTCCAGGGTGGCGCGATGACGGTTGATCGCCTCCTGCACCGGGCGTGGGTGGGCGGTGATCAGGAAGTTGGCGAAGTGCGCGACATCGGGCGCCAGGGGGAACAGTTGGCGCAGTTGGCGCCATTTGTCTGGGCCTTGCAGTGTCGGTGACGTCGGATCGGCGGCCAGGGCGCTGGGCAGCAAGGGCAGGCTGGCCGCCAGGGCGGCGGCCTGCTTGAGGAAGGCGCGCCGGTCAGTCATGGCGGGCTTCCCGGTTTTTGTCAAGCAGGGCCACCGGGTTGGCGGCTTTTTGCACCTGCCCCCACACACGCAGGAAGTTGCCCGCCCAGAGCTTGGCGATATCGGTTTCGGAGTAGCCACGGGTCAGCAGCTCGGCGGTTACGTTGCGGATCTCACTGACATTCATGAAGCCTGTGACGCCGCCGCCATCGTTGAAGTCGGAGCTGATGCCGACATGGTCGATGCCCATCTTCTTCACGGCGTAGTCGATGGCGTCGACGTATTCCTTGAGGCCGGCGCGGGGCTCCTCGTCGACGATGGCGTAGAGGCTGCTGGCATATTCGCCGAAGCGCGCCTCGGGCCAGATGGCGATGATCGGATCGCCCGGCATCAGCGCGTTGGTCAGGCCTTGCAGCGGTTGCAGGTCGAAGCGTGCGCGCAGGGCCTCGAGTTTTTCCAAGGTCGGCTTGCTCAGCGGCTTGAGGTAGGTGGTGAAGGCCACGACTTGCAGCACGCCGCCGCTGTCCTTGATCAGCTGCATCTCCTTGTCGGAGAGGTTGCGAGGGATGTCCACCAGCGCCCGCGGCGCCGAATGCGAGGCGACGAACGGCGCGCGGCTCAGGCGGGCCACATCTTCCAGGGCAAGGGTGGACATCTGCGAGACGTCGATGATCACGCCCAGGTCGTTGAGCCGCTTGACCGCCTGTTCGCCCAGGGGTGACAAGCCGCCGAGGGCGTCGGGGGTGTCGTTGAAGAACGGTAGCGGGCGCGACGAGTCGGCCCAGGCGTTGTTGCCGGTGTAGCTGAAGCCGAACATGCGCATGCCGCGCTTGCTCCACAGGTCGAGCTGAGACAGGTCGCTGCCTAGCGGGTAGGCGTTGAGCATGCTGATGAAGATGGCGAACTTGCCTTCGCCGTTCAGGCGGCGGAAGTCGTCGGGGGTGTAGGCGATGCCGACCTGATTGGGGAAGTCGCGCACGATTCCGCTGATGATCTTGTAGCGCACTTCCTGCTGGTTGCGGGCCTCGTCGACGAAGCCCGGGGTTGGGCGGTGCGGCGCGTTCGGGCCGTTCCACAGCTCGGGCCAGCCGAAGATGGTCAGTGCCGCGCCCGACAGCCGACCCTTGGCCGCTTTGGCCAGGTCGAACTGGCCACGACCGTCCTTGTCTGCCTCGTAGCCGTCGCTGCCGTAGCCCAGCGGCACGGTGACATGGCTGTCGAAGGAAAGCATATGTTCGTGCAGGTCGTTGGCTTGCTGCACGATCGCACGGGGATAGCCGCTGTCCTGCTTCCAGAAGTAGTAGCCGGCGGCTGCGCCCAGGGCGGCCACCAGGGCCAGGGGCAGGCCGATGTACAGGGCTTTGCGGGAACGGGTCTTGGTCATTGCCATCTCGTTGCGGGGCTGATCGGGTCGGTCTGCCGGCGGGGCAGGGCCTGGGTATCAGGTGGACGAACGAGTGGTGGGCAAATTTACTTCGAGAGGTGAGCGCCGCAGGTCAGGCCTGTTTTCACTGATTGATGATTTAAGAACGAGGAGGCCTGGCCGATAACTGTCATGTAAGAATTCACCTCAAGGAAGGTAAGAAATGGTTGGAATAACCGCAGCCAATCTCAACATCCCCAGCGTTGCTGGCGCCACGTCTTCGGGCGCATCGGCCAACTCGAACGCCTCGCCCGGCACACCCTCGGTCGACGAGCGGGGCGGCCTGGTGTTCAAGGGCGACACATTCAAGAACGAGACCAAGGCCGCAGAGATCGAAAGCAGCCTGGAAAGTAATGAAGATCCGGCCATCAAGGAGCAGCGCGAACAGATCAAGCGCCTGCAGAAGCAGTTGGCCGAAGAGCAGAAACAATTGGCCCAGTTGATGGAACAAGCCAGGCGCGACCCGTCCAAAATGGCAGCTGTCACGGCCAAGCAGGCCAGTATCGCCACCCTCACCGGACTGATCATGGCGGCAACCGCGCAACTGCTCGAAGCGCTGCGCCAAGCCGGGGGCACCAGCGCCGGCGGCTCGGTCGACACCAGCGCCTGAGGCGAGGGTCAACGCTACAGGGGCTGCCTTGCAGCCCCTTGGTCAGGTCTTCAGTCCACCGCCACGCGGGCGCGGTTCTGCCGCTCGCTCTTGTACTGCATGGCCACTGCCGGCGCCGGCTTGGCCGCGCCGGTCTCCAGCCACTGACGCATGCGGCTGGCGTCGGCGAAGTGGGTGTACTTGCCGTAGGCGTCGAGAATCACCATGGCCACCGGACGGTTGTCCATCTTCGTCAGCAGCACCAGGCAATGCCCCGCTTCGTTGGTGAAGCCGGTCTTGGTCAGGGCGATGTCCCAGTTGCTCTTGTTCACCAGATGGTCGGTGTTACGGAAGCCCAGGGTGTAGTTAGGCTTACGGAACGCCACGGTCTTCTCGCGGGTGGTCGACAGCTCGCTGAGCATCGGGTACTTGCGCGAGGCCATCAGCAGCTTGGCCAGGTCCTGGGCGGTGGACACGTTCAGGGTCGACAGGCCGGTCGGCTCGACGTAGCGGGTGTGGCTCATGCCCAGGCTGCGGGCCTTGGCGTTCATCGCCTTGATAAACGCGCCATAGCCGCCGGGGTAGTGGTTGGCCAGGGTATTGGCCGCGCGGTTTTCCGACGACATCAGGGTAATCAGCAACGTCTCGCGACGGTTCAGCTCACTGCCAAGGCGCACCCGCGAGTACACGCCCTTCATCTCCGGGTTGTTGGCGATGGTCATGCTGAGCATTTCGTCCATGGGCAGCTTGGCGTCGAGCACGACCATCGCGGTCATCAGCTTGGTGACCGAGGCGATGGGCCGCACGCGATCGGCGTGGCTGGCGTACAGCTCCTTGTTGGTGTTGAGGTCGATCAACAGGGCGCTGCCGGAGGCCAGGTGCAGCTTGCTGGGGTCGCGCTGGACCTGGGCCGGGGGTTGTGCAGCAGCGGTCGACGGTAGGGTCGCGGTTCCTGTGAGCAACAGCAGCAGGCTGAGGATGGACAGGGAAGTTTTCACGTTGAGGCTCACTAAATGTTGGTATGTCGTTGGCTGTGCAAGGGTTTTCCCCCAAAAAACCGTTGCATTCTGGAGTATGGCTCAGCGGCTGTCGAATGCCTTATATCTAAAGGGCGCAACGTGAACGAAATTTAATCCTGTACCAATTCTGTACCAATTACCGCTGCCTCAAGCTTGACCAGCTCGGACCAATCGTTCGCTGAATTCAGCCACTTCGCGTAGGTGGTGAGTAGGACCTGGACGGAGTGTCCAAGCTGTCCGGCGATGAATGCCGGGTTCATTCCTGACATGAGGCACATCGTGGCATAGGTGTGCCTGCAGTTGTACTGTGGGCTGGCCCGAATTGAGGTCGCTTCGACCGCCTGGTTGATGAAACCAGGCATGCTGCTGCCTTTCATGTGAGGGGACCTGCCGGCAGGCTGAAAGATGAACGGTGATTCAGCGGACACCCGCCTACCGTTTCGCTTTCGAGCGCTTGCAATCTTCCGGGCTCGTCCGAGAGCTGTCAGGGCGCGACTGTTGAGCATGATCGTTCGGGTTTTGGCGGGTGAACCGCCAATGAATGTGGCACTTGAAGACATGCGCGCGTATCACAGTGCGCATGATTCGGGAGCTCCGGCAGAAGAGGTTGAGCGCTTGCGGCTAATTGCGCAGCCCTCATTCAAGGCTGTTTCTGATTACCAGCTCTACGCGCTTGGGCATCATCCTCTGATTCGTCACTGAGCCGGCTCTATCAGCGTTGCTCCCTGGTTTCGCACGTTGCCCACGGCTGTTCCAACGCGGTACCACTCGAACGTCTCTGCCGGTTCACCCAGGTTCAGCACCAATTGTTCCGCGTGCTCGCTGGGCATGCCTGCTGCGATCCACTCGACCGCCAGAGCAGGCGACAGCACAACCGGTCGGCGGTCGTGCACATCGACCAGGCCGCCCTGGGCGTCTGCAGTGATCATCACGAACCCGTCGTGCTCATTGCCGGCGAACTGACCTATCGAGGCGCACAGGGCAGGGCGCCCATCTCGCCGGCGGATGTAATAGGGCTGCTTCTTCTGACCGCCTTCATCCGCCCACTCATACCAGCCATCCACGGGGGTGATAGCCCGGTGTGGCCAGATCGCCCGGAAGAAGGGGCCGTGAGCCACCTTCTCGACGCGGGCGTTAATCGGCGCGGCACGGTCGGTCGCCCAATGCGGCCGCCATCCCCATTTCACCAGGTCTGCCCTCGGGCCTGCGTCATCTACCCGGAGCACGGCGACCTGCGTGGTCGGCGCGACATTGTACCGCCCCAGGTCCCGGTCCCCGACGTTGTTACGCCAGGCCGCCGGCATGCTCAGGGCCTCCACGAAGTCATGGATACCGCGGTACTGGCTCAGCCTACCGCACATTTCCCATCCCTCCCGCTCGAACTGAAAGGATAGCCCGCCAAGCGGTACTGGCCTGACCATCCGTTTGGATGCTCAAGTACTGTATCAATATACAGTATTGGTGCCGTATGTACTTCCTTCTCGGCCGCCGCCGTGAGCTCGGCGTAGCCATCCCCAACGAAAAGCTCGCGAAGGTCACATCGGGCTGCTCACGGATGAATCTGCAGAGGAGTGGGAGAGGGACGAGCCAGGACGGATCGGGGTCGGCAGATCGCCGCATGGCTCAGCGGCTGTCGAATGCCTTATATCTAAAGGGCGCAGCGTGAAGTAAATTTAATCCGGCGCGTTTTGCGCCTCCTTCCTACGTGGTCAACCGGACGACCTGTCATGACGCTCACGATCGATTTCACCGACCAGGCCACCAGCCTGCATCACGATGCGATTCTCAAGCCTTTGCGCGCTTTCAACGACACTGTGATCGGCTCCCCCGAAGCGGCTACCGTCGCCTGGACGCTGCGCGATCCCGCCAGCGATGAAATCGTCGGCGGGCTGTATGCCAGGCTTGGCGGGCGCTGGTTATTCGTCGAGCTGCTGGTGGTGCCCGAGCGGATGCGCGGGCAGGGCACCGGGCGCGAGCTGATGGCCCAGGCCGAGGCGCTGGCGAGGGAGAAGGGCTGCTGCGGAATCTGGCTGGATACCTTCAGCTTCCAGGCGCCGGACTTCTATCGCAAGCTGGGGTTCGAGGTGTTTGGCGAGCTGGCCGACTTTCCGCCTGGGCATACCCGCCATTTCCTGCGCAAGCGGCTGGCTTAGCATCTTTAGACGCAGGCCTGCCCTGGCGTTGCGAGCTGAGGGGGGCTCAGCCAACCCGCAACCAGATCGCCGAGGCATCGTCGCTCATCTTGAACCGCGGGTAGCGCAGGCACGCGGCATCGTCCTGCTCGATACCCCGCAGTGTCCGTGCCAGGTCATCCAGGCCGTGGCTTTGCAGGCGCTTGAAGAAACCTGCCGGCTCATAGGCCCGATAGGTGTCGAACAACGCCGCGAAGCCATCGCTCATCAGCAGGACATCATCCCCCACGGCCACCGGCGCATGGCTATAGAGGGTGCCCTCGCGGGACAGGTCGGCATCGACGCCGAGCACGGCCCGGGGGCGCTCGCGGGAGGCGCGGCGATCGGCCAGCACGGCCGGGGTACGTACGCCATGGGCACCGGTACCAGGACCGAGGGCGGCGGCCTCGGCTTGCTCGGCCTCGCGGTCCGGCTCTGGGGTGAGGAAGCGGATACCTTGCGCGCCGCGATGCAGCACCACGCAGTCGGCCAAGTGCGCGCAGACCAGTTCCTCGCCCTCGATGGCCACCGCGGCAAAGGCGGCGCGCGGCAGTTCCCAGGTGGCCACGGGCTCGCGTCGGCGATCCTGCCGGTAGGCCTGGGCGATTGTGTCGAAGACCGTCTCGCAGACCTCGCGCAGTGGCCCCGAGGCATTGGCGAAGGCGCGCTGGGCCGTGGCCGAGAGCCAGGCGGCGCCTCCGCGCTCACCCAGCAGGCCGGGGGCGCCGAGGTCGGTGGCGCCGTCGATGACCCAGGCGTGGCGGTCGGCACTGCCGATACGATCGTCATTGGGCACATCGTGCTTGCCGGCCAGGCTCAGGGACTGGATCAGGTCGAAATGCATGTCGGGCTCCGGTTCGGTGGGATTCACCGACCTTGACCGTTGCGGCGCCCGGCGTCAAATGTCACGGCTTGGGTGCGCGGTCCCAGCAGTCACTGTCCAGGGCGCAGACACCGAATTGCCGATCCATCAGCGCCATGCGCCGCAGGTGGGCGTCGATGATGTCGCGGTTCACTTCGCTGTCGATGATGTAGCGGCTGTAGCGGTCGATCAGGCGGACCTTCCAGGCCTCGCGGGTGGCCGCATCCAGGGCGTCGGGCGCATTTGCCAGGCGTTGCAGGGTCAGGTCGTCGGCGCGCTTGAGCTGATCGGTGAAGGTGGTGATGTAGTGGGCACGCTGCGCTTCCTTGTGGCGCGCGGCGTCGGCATCGAAGGCGTCGAGGTTGTGTTGCCATTGCGCCCAGTAGGCGTCCGGCAACTGAAGATCGCGCTGCTGGCGCAGCTTGGCGACGACTTGCGCGTTGCTCTGACGCGGTGGTGGCTGGCGGTTCTGGCTGGCCAGCGGGTCCAGGGCGAGGGCCTGGGCGATCCAGGCATTGCGCGCCTCGCTGTCCGGCAGGATCGGGCCCAGCGGCGGGGCGTCTTCGCTGGTCGAGCGGGGCAGGCCCTTGCAGCCGGTGAGCGAAAGGAGCACTGACAGCACCAGCAGCGCAGGGAGGTTGTGACGCGGCATAAGTCTTCCTTGAGTAACTGCACAAGCGTGCATCCGGATGGATGCATGAGGGCTATCGGCGCTCGCGCGGCTGACTTGAACGCTCAGCCGAGTGTCTTGGCCATTTCCGCGGTCGGCGCCCAACCCAGGCCGGCATATACCGGTTGCCCAGCCTCGGTGGCGTGCAGCACCGCGAAGGCCAGGCCGCGCCGGGTGAACTCCGACTCGGCCAGACGCATCAGTTTCGAAGCCAGGCCCTGGCGGCGATGGGACGGCTCGACATAGACATTGAGCACATAGCCGCGCTGGTCCTGGCAGGGGTGGGCCGGATGCGGCGGCCAGTCGATCGCCATCAGGCCGATTGCCGCCACCGGCAGCGCGTCGTCCAGCAGCACGAAGCCGTAGTAGCGACCGTCCGCCAGTCTTGGCCGCAGCCAGGGGCCGAAGTGCTCGGTCATGCTTATGAGCCGCTGCGGGTCGCCGCCGGCTTCAAGGAACATGGCCTCGCGGTGGGCGCAGACCATGGCGTGGTCGCCCGGCAGCAGGCGGCGCAGGGTCAGGCCGGGAAAGTCGATCGCAGCTGGCAGGTCGTTCATGACGGGTCTCGTTGATCCAAGGCCTTGATCCTAGGCCCGCGCGGCGTCGGCGGTTAGATACAGATGGCCCGCAGACGCGGCATACAGCCCCTTGTCGCTCCCCAGGATTACGGCGATGATCCGCGGCAACCCGTTTGCCGACGAGGAGGCTTCGCATGCCCATTGCCCCGCTTTTGCGCTGCACCGACCTTGACGCCACCCGCCGTCATTACCGCGATGTGCTGCAGTTCACGGTCACCGACACCACGCAGTCGACCCTGACCGTGCAGTTGCGCGATTGCAGCCTGCTGTTCACCGAACAGGACCTGTGGCGCCTGCCGCCGGGGTGCGCCGGAACCTTCTACCTGGTGGTCGAGGACGTTGACAGCTATTACGCGCAAGTCCGCGAACTGGCGGATATCGCCTGGCCGTTGCACGACACGGAGTATGGTTCGCGGGAATTCGGCGTGCGTGATTGCAACGGCTATTACCTGGCCTTCAGCCAGCGGCATGGCGACGCCGTGCAAGCCGCACGGGTCGCCTTGTGATCCTGCGCGGCCCTGCGCTCCTGGCGATGTTGCTGCTTGCCGGCCCGGCCGTGGCCATGGACGGCAAGGGCAACTCGACCGATCACTTCACCGTCGGCTCGAGCCTCGCCACCGCCGCGGTGAGCGGCTCCACCAGCCATCCGGCGCGTACTTACCAGGCCGCCCGCGACGATGCGTTGCTGTTCATCGCCAGCGACGGGCGCCTGCGCGGCGCGCGACTGGAGCAGGCACTGGGCGAATACCGCCAACAGCACCCGAACAGTTCGCTGAACGACCGTGACCTGGCCCAGGCAATCGCCTGCCGCTGATAGCGCGTTTGCGGGCATGCCAGGACAGGGGGCTAGACTCGTGGTCAACGAGCTGGTTCCCAGGAGTCTGACATGACCGCCAAGAACACCATTTGCCTGTGGTATGACCACGATGCCGAGGACGCGGCGAACTTCTATGCCAGCATATTCCCCGACAGCCGGGTGACCGCCGTGCACACGGCGCCCGCCGACTATCCCTCGGGCAAGGCAGGCGATGTGATCACGGTGGAGTTCACCGTGATGGGCATCCCCTGCATCGGCCTCAATGGCGGCAAGGCGTTCAGCCACAGCGAGGCGTTCTCGTTCCAGGTGGCGACCGACAGCCAGGAGGAGACCGACCGCTACTGGGATGCCATCGTTGGCAACGGTGGCAGCGAGAGCGTGTGTGGCTGGTGCAAGGACAGGTGGGGCCTGTCCTGGCAGATCAGTCCGCGGGTACTGACCCAGGCGGTCGCCAGCCCCGATCGTGCCGTGGCGAAGCGGGCGTTCGAGGCGATGCTGCAGATGGGCAGGATCGACATCGCCGCCATCGAGAAGGCCATCAAGGGCTGAAGGCGAGAGGCCTCAATGCACGGTCTTGCGTTCCCTGACGCACACCCGTGCCTGCTCCGTCAGCGTGTCCAGTCGCTCGTCGCGCAGGCGCTCGGCGTCCATCATCGCAGCCTCGCCCTGTTGCTTGAGCAGGTAGGCATGGATCTGCCGGACCTCCACGGTCTGGTAGATCGGTGCGATATCCAGCCGCCCGATCAACGCACCGCTGGCTTGGCCGGTGCTGCTCATCAGTACCTGCGGTCCGGTGCTGGCGACCACCTGCAGGCCCATGTTCTCGAACCACGGCACCTGCTGGGCGAAGGTGCTCAGCTCGACGCAGGCATAGCGTTCACGGGCTGCATTTAGCAGGCCACGGGCAATGCCCTGGCGACGGTGGTCGGGAGACACTGCAAGGTAGGCCAGGGCACAGGCCTGCGGGTTGTCCTGGGCTGGCAGCACCAGGGCGAAGCCGAGCAACTGGTCCGGCGCCTCGGCATCCAGGGCCAGGGTCAACTCGACGGCCAGGCCGCGGGTGCCGTCGAGCGCCATCAGGTACTGGTGTACCTCCAGGCCGACGCCGTACTGGTACAGCGGGTAGAGCGGATTGTCCGGGCTGATGGCGACGCTGCTGAGCTGGCCGACGTGGTCGATCACCAGCTGGCGAATCTGGTTCTGGAAGGATTCGGGCGGCACGCCGTCGAGGCGGCGGAGGATGAACATCGCGGGTCGGGCTCCGGCAGGATTGAAACACACGCCCCGGAACGAGGCGGGTGATCATTCTACCCGGTGAGGCTAGCGCAGCCCAGCCAGCATCAGGTCGAGGTTCTGCACGGCGGCGCCCGAGGCGCCCTTGCCCAGGTTGTCGAACACCGCGGTGAGCAGCACCTGGCCGTGCTCGGGGTTGGCGTACAGGGCCAGGCGCAGGTCGTTGCTGTCGTTCAGCGCCTGCGGATCCAGCGCCGCCGCCGGGCCGTGCTGGTGCAGGGGCATCACTTGCACATGGCGGGCGCCCTGATAGTGCCGCTCGAGGCAGGCCTGCAACTGATCGGCGTCGACCCCGGGCAACAGGCGCAGTTGCAGCGGGATGCTCAGCACAATGCCCTGGCGGTAGTCGCCGTAACCGGGCACGAATACCGGGCGCGCGCTGAGCCCGGCGTGCTGCTGGATCTCCGGCACATGCTTGTGCGCCAGTTCCAGGCCATACAGCTGGAGGGTCGGCAGGTAGGCGTCGCTGCGCTGCTCATGGCGCTCGACGGCGGCCCGGCCACCCCCGGAGTAGCCGGAGATGGCGTGGATGCTGAGCGGGTAGTCGGCCGGCACCAGGCCGGCCTTGACCAGCGGATGCAGCAGGGCGATGGCGCCGGTGGGGTAGCAGCCGGGGTTGCTCACCCGGGTGGCCCGGGCGATGTGCTCGGCCTGTTGTTCGTTCAGTTCCGGCAGGCCGTAGACCCATTCGGGCGCGGTGCGGTGCGCGGAGCTGGCGTCGATCACACGTACCGCCGGATTGTGCAGGGTGGCCACGGCCTCGCGGGCGGCGTCGTCGGGCAGGCAGAGCACGGCGATATCGGCGCTGTTGATCGCCTCGCTGCGCCGTGCCGGGTCCTTGCGCTCGGCCTCGGGCAGGGTGAGCAGGCGCAGGTCCTGGCGGCCTTGGAGGCGGGCGTGGATCTGCAGGCCGGTGGTGCCTTGGTCGCCGTCGATGAATACGAGGGGGTGGTGCATGTCGGTGGTCCGCTGATGGGGAAGGATTGCCGTATCCTCGTCGTTCGCTGGGCGAAATAAAATTTGAATATAATGATCGCCGTATTCAGGAATTCTGAACTTGAGCGCATTGTCCCATGGGAGATCGCCCAGCCCTGTGGGAGCGGCCTTGCGGCGCGAAAGGCTGCTCCCACAGGGGCCAGCTAAACCCGTGAGTTACCGAGATCCCATGCGAGAAATCAGCCTCGACCGCTTGCGCACCCTGGTGGTGATCGCCGAACGTGCCTCTTTCGCCGATGCCGCCCGCCAGCTCAACCTGGCGCCCCCCACCATCAGCCTGCACGTGGCCGAGCTGGAGGCGCGCATCGGCGCGCCCTTGCTCACCCGCACCCGCGGCCACGTGCGGCCCACCGCAATCGGCGAGACCTTGCTGACCCGCGCCCGGCGTCTGCTGGTCGACGCCGACCAGGCCCTTGACGAGGTGCGCCGCCAGGTCGAGGGCCTGACCGGCCGGGTGCGGCTGGGCGCCTCGACCGGCGCCATCTCCCACCTGTTGCCCCAGGCCCTGGAAACGCTGCGGGTTGATCATCCGGGGATCGACGTGCAGGTCCAGGTGCTCACTTCGCAGGCATCCCTAGCGCGGTTGCGTGACGGCACCCTGGACATCGGCCTGGTGGCGTTGCCGCAGGTGGCGGGCAAGGGCTTGCGGATCACCCCGTGGCGGCGCGACCCGATCATGGCCTACATCCCTGCCGACTGGCAGCCACCGGCACGGGTAACGCCGGCCTGGCTCGCCGGACGGGCGCTGATCCTCAACGACAGCACCACGCAACTGTCGCGGGTGACCTCGGAGTGGTTCGCGGCAGCAGGGTTGTACCCTGAACCGCGGATCGAGCTGAACTACAACGATGCGATCAAGCGCCTGGTGGCCGCCGGCTACGGCGCCACCTTGCTGCCGCAGGAAGGCGAGGTTCATCCGCCATCGCCGCGTATCACCCGGCGGCCGTTGCGGCCGGGGTTGTGGCGCCAGTTGGGGATCGCCTGTCGCGAGGGGGCGCTGGAACGGGCGACGGGGCATGTGCTGGAAGCGTTGGGAAGGTTGCGGCAATAGACGGGGCTGAGCCTGTGGGAGCGATGCTGGCCCGCTCCCACGGCGTCTGTCATTGGTTGCGTTCGCGTGCGCGCAAGGCTGTCACCGTCTCGCCGCCGACACCCCAGTTGTCAGTGGCTACTTCCTCGATCACCACGAAGGTGCTTGCTGGCGGTTTGTTCAGTACCTGCTCCAGCAGGCGGGTGGTGCCTTCGATCAACTGACGCTTGTGTTCTGCCGTGACCCCTTCATCGGTCACGCGGATATGGACATAAGGCATGTGCGTCGCTCCAGGTTCAGTGCCAGGTGCCGGCGGTGCTGCCACCGTCGACGGGCAGGATGACACCGTTGACGAAACGGGCGTCGGTCAGGTACAGCACGGCGTCCACCACATCCTCGGGCGTGCCGGTGCGCCCGCTTGGCGACAGCGCGCCGAGCCCTTCGGTGTGGCCGCCGTGCAGCGGGGTGTCGATGATGCCAGGGGCCACCGCGTTGACCTGCACGCCGCTTGCTGCCAGCTCCAGGGCCAGGCCCTTGACCGCCTGGTTGAGCCCGCCCTTGACCAGCACCGGTAGAAGTGCCGGGACGCGGGTGTCCGGCTGCAGGGCCACCGAGGCGGTGATGGCGACGATATGCCCGTGCCCTTGGGCCTTCATGACCCGGGCTGCGGCCTGGGCGGGGTAGAAAAAGCCCTTGAGGTTGGTGCCGACCAGCGCGTCGACATCGGCCTCGGTGTAGTCGGTCACCGGCTTGGGAATGAAGATGCCGGCGTTGTTGACCAAGATGTCGACCCGGCCGAAGGCCTCCAGGGCGGTGGCGAACAGCCGTTCGGCGGTGGCTTTCTCGGCGATGTCGCCAGCCACGCCGATGAAGCCGGCCGGGTTGCCCAGGCGGGCGGCGGCCTCGTCGAGGCGGGCCTGGGTGCGGGCATTGCCGACCACGTTGTCGCCACGCTCGAGGTAGGTCTGGGCCAGGGCGAAGCCCAGGCCGCTGGAGGCGCCGGTGATGATGACGGTTCTTGCGTTGCTCATGGGAGGATCTCCGATCGTGCGAGGTGTTGCTCGGGTATGGAGTCACTGTAAGTTGCAACGACAGCTTGAAAAATGAGGCGTATGGCATTTCAATCAATACATCATGTAATTAATCGAGCCCGCCATGACCCGCCATTTCGATGACCTGCAACTGGGCAGCCTGGAGCTGTTCTGTCTCGCCGCCGATGCTGGCAGCTTTACCGAGGCGGCCACCCTGGCGGGCGTCACGCCAGCGGCGGTGAGCCGCTCGGTGGCGCGCCTGGAGGAACGTCTGGGCGTACGCCTGTTCGTGCGCACCACCCGGCAGATGCGCCTGAGCGAGGCCGGCCAGGCCTATTACCAGCATTGTCGCCAGGCGCTGGGCCAACTGGTCGAGGCCGAGCGCCAGGTCACCGGTGGCCAGCTCGAGCCCGCTGGCCGCTTGCGCATCAGCGCGCCGACGCCCTATGCCCATCACCGCCTGTTGCCGCTGCTGCCACGTTTTCGCCAGCGTTATCCCGGGGTGCAGGTGGATGTGCATGTCAGCAACCGCAACGTCGATTTCGCCGACGAACACTTCGACCTGGCGATTCGCGGCCGGGCGCCGGCCGATTCGCGCCTGGTGGCCCGGCGCCTGGAGGACGCCGAGCTGGTGGTGGTTGCCACACCCGGCTACCTGGCCCGTGCCGGTACGCCACGGACCCTGGAGGACCTGGCTGGGCACGAGTGCATCCAGTTCGAGTTGCCCAGCAGCGGCAGGCGGCCGACCTGGAGCTTTCGCCGTGACGGACAGCTGGTCGAGTTGCAGACCCAGGGTGCGTTCACCTGTCTGGGTGATTTCCTCGCCACCACGACCCTGGCGCGCCACGGTGGCGGCCTGATGCAGGCCTACCGTTTCACCGTGCAGGATGCGCTGGACAGTGGTGAGCTGGTCGAGGTGCTGGCCGGGCATGGCGGGACGTCGCGGCCTTTCATGCTGGTGTATCCGCAGGTCTGGCACATGCCGTTGAAGGTGCGGGTGTTCATCGACTTCCTGGTCGGCGAAGTTGCACTACCGTTGGGCTGAAGCCCCGGCGGGCGCGCGCTGGCGAACTATGCTCTGTGCTGCATCGGTTTCCCAGGAGAGCACGCCATGAAATCCATGACATTGTTAGGTTCTGTATGAAAACCTTTGAAACCTCACCGGAGTCTCTGGAGGCCTGATTTTCCGTAGAGTTCTCGCTTTTTAGGCGAAGGATTCTGCCATGTCCAAGCGATACGAACTTTCCGACGCAGAATGGGAAATAGTCGCGGATCTCTTTACCGCACATCGACGTACAGGACGCCCAAGAGTTGACGATCGCTTGATGCTCAACGGCGTGTTGTGGGTGCTGTGCTCAGGTGCAACCTGGCGGGACATGCCTGAACGATTCGGGCCGTGGTCGACGGTCTATCAACGATTTCGAGACTGGCGAAACCAAGGAACCTTCAACAAAATGCTCAAGCGGTTACACCTCAAACTCAATGCACAGGGCCAGATTGACTTGACCACCTGGTGCATCGACTCAACTGCCGTGAGGGCCACCCGAGCCTCTGCCGGAGCAGGCAAAAAAGGGGGGCTGAAGAACCAAAGGACCACGCACTTGGACGAAGCCGGGGCGGGTTGACGACGAAAATTCACATGGTCAGTGACGCCCGTGGCATCCCACTCCACTTCACGCTCTCTGGTGGTAATGCCAGCGACATCTCCCATGCTCAGCGCCTGCTGGACGGTGTCCACATCCCTTCGAATCGAGGTAGGCCACGCAAGCGCTGCCGCTGGCTCCTGGCCGACAAAGGCTATGACGCAGAATCCTTGCGGCAATACTGCGACCGCTATCGGATGCAGCCGGTGATTCCGCTGCGTGACATGAAACGCAAGCCGAAGCCGGGCTTGCCGCGGCTATTTGACAAGCCCAAGTATCGGCAGCGGAACGCTATCGAACGGCTATTTGGTTGGTTGAAGGAGCACCGCCGCCTGGGTACACGCTATTGCAAGCTAGCGGAAAGCTTCGCTGCGATGGTCACGCTGGCTTGCTGGCGGCGGTGTTTACGACATTACTTTTCGTACAGTGCCTAGCGATCACCTGCGTACTGAGTTTTGCCGCCCACGCCGAGGATGGCCCGGCGACCAACTGCGATGCCAAGATCAATGATCTGGAGAGCATCAGCAAGACCGATGGCCAGGCGTTGCACGGCGGCATGGCCCACGACTATCACGAGCTGCTCAAGCAGGCCAAGGACGCCCGGGACAAAGGTGACATGGCCAAGTGCCAAGCCTCGGCCGACCGCGCCAAGACCATCTACAACAAGGCGCGGGGCAAGTAACGCCCGGTACAGCTTTGCAGGACCGGGGTTGCCCGCTCCCTGAGGTATTACCCAGCGCTCTGGTGTAAGCTCTTGCGGACCTTTCCACGAGACCGCCGCATGACCTCGCCCAGCCCGCGCCTCGACAGCCTGCTCACCGGCTGCGCCCGACCGTTTACCCGCCCGGGTTCGCACAGCGCCATCGACAAGCAACCACGTCAAGGCCCGTTGGCGGTGACCTTCCTCGGCATCGCCGGCGACGAACAGGGCGATCTGCGCGTACACGGTGGCGTCGAGAAGGCCATCCACCATTATCCCCTTGAGCACTATTCGGACTGGGCCGCCGAACTGGGCGAGCACCCCTTGCTGACCCGGCCCGGCGCGTTTGGCGAGAACTTCAGCAGCTTCGGTTGGCGTGAAGCCGATGTCTGCCTGGGCGACCGGATCCGCGTCGGCACGGCATTGCTGGAAATCTCCCAGGGGCGCATGCCGTGCTGGAAGCTCAACGACCGCTTCGACGTGGCGCAGATGGCGTTGCGCGTGCAGCAGAGCGGGCGCACTGGCTGGTACTACCGGGTGCTGGAGGAGGGCGTGGTCGAGGCGGGCGATGCCCTGCATCTGGTCGAGCGTCCCCACGCCCAGTGGTCGGTGGCGCGGCTCTCGGCGGTCCTGTTCGACAAGCGGCTGGAGCCCGAGCTGTTGCGCGAATGCCTGGCGCTGCCGCTGGTGCCGAACTGGCGCAGGACACTGGAAAAGCGCCTGGAGCAACACCAGGTCGAGGACTGGACCTCGCGCCTGCAGGGCCGCAGCGAAGGCTGACCGGCGTCGCGTTCAACATTTATCAAGACAAGGAAAGCCCCATGGCCTTCGAACTGGATGATCGCCTGGTCATCGGTGTCGCCTCCAGCGCCGTGTTCGACCTCAGCGAATCGGACGCGGTGTTCCGTCGCGAGGGCGAGGCGCAGTACCGCAAGTACCAGGAGCAGCACTTGGACGTGCCGCTGGGAAAAGGCATCGCCTATCCCTTCATCAAGCGCCTGCTTGCGCTCAATGACCTGCGCGGCGATCCCGAGGACCCGCTGGTGGAGGTGGTGCTGCTGTCGCAAAACGATCCGGACACCGGCATGCGGGTGATGAAGACCATTGGCCACTATGGCCTGAACATGACCCGGGCGATCTTCACCCAGGGCCGTTCACCCTACGAGTACATTCCGGCGCTGAACATCGCCCTGTTCCTGTCCGCCGACAAGCAGCATGTCGACGCCGCGATCAAGGCCGGCTATCCGGCGGGGCAGGTGCTGGACTCGAAGTTCGACGATGACGAAAGCGATGACAACCTGCGCATCGCCTTCGACTTCGACGGTGTGCTGGCTGGAGACGAATCGGAGGCGGTGATGCAGTCGGGCGGGTTGGACAGTTTTCATGCTCATGAAGTGATCAACGTCACCCAGCCGCACAACCCCGGCCCGCTCAAGGAGTTCTTCGTGCGCATCGCCCGTATCCAGGCTGCCGAAGAGCAGCACAAGCTGGCGCATCCCGGCTATGAGAACCGCCTACGTGTGTCGATTGTCACGGCGCGCAACGCGCCCTCCCATGAGCGGGCGCTCAACACTCTGAAAAGCTGGGGAGTGATGGCCAATGACGCGTTCTTTCTCGGGGGCATAGAGAAGCGGCGGGTGCTGCAGGTGCTCAAGCCGCACATCTTCTTCGACGACCAGTCGGGGCACCTCAAGAGCACCAGCACGGTGGTGCCTTCGGTGCATGTTCCGTTCGGAGTGACCAACCGGGCGCGCTGAGCCACAGGGGCCGCGCAGCGGCCCCTGTTTTCCTGCGATCAGTGATCCGCCAATCCGTCATCCTGCGACAGCAGCGCCCTGGCCAGCTCCTCGTCACTGGCTTGCAATCCGGGATTGGCCTGGCGGACCTGCGCCAGCGCCGACTCCAGGTAAGCTCCGCGAATGGCGCCGCCGCTGGCGACGAAGGCCGACAGTTCGTCACGGGCGGGAATGATCCGTTTGTCGTCCTTGAAGGTCGAGTACAGCGAGGCGGACACCCCGGCCGAGGTAGCGACGTCACCGGCGTCGACACGGGCCAGGGCGGCACCGGCGGGGAGCAGGAGCAGCAGCGATGGGATGAGCAGTAAATGACGCATGGTGAGTCCTCCGCGAAGGTGAAGCCCAAGGGTGTTACTGCATGATGTTAAGAGCGCTGTGACGCGCTGGGAGTTCCGGCACGCTTGTCATATTGCGCCTGCAATACTGAGCCACGTTGTATTTGACCTACAACCCTCGCGCATGATCTTCTCGCAGTCCTGCCGTCCGTCAATCAAGGGAATGTGATGCCATGACCGAATACACGCTCCACTGCTTCGCCGAATCCGGCAACGCCTACAAGGTTGCGCTGATGCTGGAGCTCACCGGCCAGGACTGGGCGCCTGTGTTCGTCGATTTCTTCAACGGCCAGACCCGTGGTCAGGACTGGCGCGACGCGGTCAACGAGCAGGGGGAGGTGCCGGTGCTCGAGCATGCCGGGGAGAAACTCACCCAGTCGGCCTTGATTCTCGACTACCTGGCCGAACGCACCGGCCAGTTCGGCCCGCGCGACGACATCGAGAAGCGCGAGATCTGGCGTTGGATGCTCTTCGACAACCACAAATTCACCAGCTACTACGCGGCGTTGCGGTTCATCTTTTGCCTGAAGCAGATGGGCGAGTCGGATGTCACCCGTTTCCTGCGCGAGCGGGCCAGGGCGGCCTACCAGATCGTCGATGCACACCTGGCCAAGACGCCGTTCATGGTCGGCGGGCGCCTGACCATAGCCGACTTGTCCCTCGCAGGGTACGTGTACATGCCCGAGGACACGGGGTTGGCGCTCAGCGAGTTCCGTCATGTCGAAGCATGGAAGGCGCGTATTCAAGAAGTGCCGGGATGGAAGCATCCTTACGACCTGATGCCTGGAACCGCTGCTTGATCCCACTCAGGGCCAGTAGCGCGGGTTAACCTGCGATCACCGACGCAGCCGCTGCAGCGTATTGGGGCCGTTGTGCTGAAGGCGGCTCCTATCACAAGCGCGCCCCCCCATGAGACCGGGGCCGCGCCTGTGTCGGTCTAGGAGTGTGGGATGCTCCTGGCCTGCGGCACGCCGGCATACTGCGCCTTCAAATGCCCCTGCTCATCCAGCAGGTACGCATCCATCACCTCACGCACCACCGGCCCGGCCACCCGACCACCGGCCTCGCCGTTCTCGATCATCACCGCCACCACCATCGCCGGGTGCTCGGCCGGGGCGAAGCCGACGAACAGGGCGTTGTCGCGGTGGCGCTCGAGGGTCTTGTCGCGGTTGTAGCGTTCACCCTGCTTGATCGCCACCACCTGCGCCGTGCCGCTCTTGCCAGCGATGCGGTATTGCGCGCCGGCGGCGGCGGCGCGGGCGATGCCGCGCGGGTCGTGCATGACCATCTGCATGCCCTGGCTGACCTGGTCCCAGGCGTGCTTGTCGTGCAGCACGATGTCCGGCATCGGGTTGGGGTCGACCGGAGCCTGGCCACCGATGGTCAGCGCCAGGTGCGGGCGGTGCCACGCCCCCTTGCTCGCCAGCAGGCTGGTGGCCTGGGCCAGCTGCAGCGGCGTGACCTGCATGTAGCCCTGGCCGATGCCGAGGATCAGCGTCTCGCCGGGGAACCAGGCCTGTCGCCGGGTGGCGCGCTTCCAGGCCTGTGAAGGCATCAGCCCCGGTGCTTCCTCGAACATGTCCAGCGAGACCTTCTGGCCCAGGCCGAACTCGGCCATGTAGTCGTGCAGGCGGTCGATGCCCAGCTTGTGCGCCAGGTCGTAGAAGTAGGTGTCGTTGGAGCGCATGATCGCCGTGTACATGTCCACCCAGCCATCGCCCGTGCGGTTCCAGTTGCGGTACTTGTGGTCGTAGTTGGGCAGCTCGTAGTAGCCAGGGTCGAAGACCCGGCTGGCGGGGCTGATCACGCCGCTGTCGAGGCCGGCGATGGCCACTTCGGGCTTGACCGTCGAGCCGGGTGCATACAGCCCGCGCAGCACGCGGTTGAACAGCGGCCGGTCGATGGAGTCGCGCAGGGCGGCGTACTGCCTGTAGCTGATGCCCTTGACGAACAGGTTGGGGTCGAAGGCCGGGTTGCTGACCATCGCCAGCACATCGCCGTTGGCCGGGTCGAGCACCACCACCGCGCCACGCCGATCGCCCAGGGCCTTTTCGGCGGCTTGCTGCAGGTGGGCGTCGAGGCTCAGCACGATGTCCTTGCCTGGCACCGGGTCGTGGTGGTTGAGCACGCGCATCACCCGGCCCTGGGCGTTGGTCTCGACTTCCTCGTAGCCCACCTGGCCGTGCAGTTCGTTCTCGTAGAAGCGTTCGATACCAGTCTTGCCGATCGACTGGGTGCCGCGGTAGGCGGTACTGTCGAGGGTCTTGGCTTCCTTTTCGTTGATGCGCCCGACGTAGCCCACCGAATGGGCGAAGTGCTCGGCCAGTGGGTATTCGCGTATGAACTGCGGCTCGACCTCCAGCCCCGGCAGGCGGAACTGGTTGACCGCGATCAGGGCGATCTGCTCTTCGCTCAGGCCCACCAGCAGGGTCACCGGCTCGAACGGCTTGCGTCCGCGGCGCAGGTCCTTGTCGAACTGGTGGCGGTCGTCCTCGGACAGACCGAGGATCTGCGCCAGGCTGTCGAGCACCCGTGCCGGATCGCCGGCCCGTTCGCGGGTCATGGTCAGGTTGAAGCTGGGCTTGTTGTCGGCCAGCACCACGCCGTTGCGGTCATAGATCAGGCCGCGCTCGGGCGGGATCGGCAGCACGTGCACGCGGTTGTTTTCCGATACCGCGCTCTGCTGGTCGTGCTGCAGCACCTGCAGCACATAGAGCCGGCCCACCAGCACTGCCACCAGGCTCATCACCAGCAGGGCACAGGCCAGCAGCCGGCGGTTGACCAGATGCTTTTCCTTTTCGTGGTCCTTGAGGGGAATGGGCTGGGGCATGGACGTCGTGGCGCTACGGATGGGGTCGCGATGCTACGCGGGCGGGCAGGGCGGCTCAAGGCGGGGCCGGTTGCCCCGCCGCCCCGCGATGCCCGCCGGCCCCGGTGCCAAGGGGCTGACGGCTAACATGAAGTTTCCTTCATGTGCTGGGTCAAAGGCTGAGCGTCAGGCTCACACTGACATTGCGCGGTTCGCCCGGCAGCACCCACGCGCTGTTGTAGGAGCGTTCGTAGTACTTGCGATCGAACAGGTTGTTGAGGTTCAGGCCCACGGTCACCTGTTCGCTGGCCTTGTAGTGCGCCAGCAGGTCGACCGTGCTGTAGGCATCCAGGGTGAAGTGGCTGCCGGCCTGGCCGGAACGCTCGCCGACATAGTTGAACGCCGCGCCGATGTCCGATCCGCGCAGAGCGCCGTCCAAGAACTCGTACACGCCCATCACGCTGCCGCTGTTGCGGGCAATACCCAGCAGGTCGCTGCCCTTGGGCAGGGCCGCGTCGCCCTTGGTGACCTCGGCATCGATGTAGGCATAGGCGCCGATCACCCGTACGGCGTCGGTCAGTTGGCCGCTGAACTGCAGGTCCAGCCCCTGGCTGCGCGCCTTGCCGGCCGCCACGCTGTCGCCGAGCACGTCGGTGGTGATGACGTTCTCCTTGTCGATATGGAACAGCGCGATGGTCGCGCCCAGGCGGTTGTCGAGCAGGTCGAGCTTCAGTCCGGTCTCATAGCCCAGACCTTTCTCCGGCTTGTAGACCTGGCCCTGGGTGCCAATGGTATTGGGCTTGAACGACGTCGAGGCGTTGGCGAACACGCCGACCTGTGGGGTCAGCTGGTACAGCAGCCCCACGCGCGGCGTGGCGACGTCCTTTTCCTGGCTGTCGCTGGCACCGGTGGCGCGGTTCTGCGAAATCTGTTCGATGCGTTCCAGGCGCACGCCCACCAGCCCGCGCAGGCGCTCGGTGAAGGCGATCTGGTCCTGCAGATTGAGGGCATGGCTTTCGGTGTGCTCGAAGAAGTCGTTGGGCCGGGCGATGGCCGGCTTCGGCTTGCCGTATACCGGGTTGTAGATGTCCAGGCCATAGCCCGCCGAGGTCGCGCTTTGCGGGTATTTCTGGCTGTTGCGGTAGTTTTCGTATTCCAGCCCGATCAGCGCCTGGTGTTGCCAGCCCCCTAATTCGAACTGACCGTGCAGCTCGGCCTGGGTGATGTTGTCGTTCCATTCGAAATCACGTTCGCGATAGAAACGGGTGATCGTCGTGCCGACCAGGGCCTGGGGCTCGGAGCTGTTGCCCTTGAGCGTGCCCTGGGTGTAATGGTTGGCCAGGCGCAGTTTCCAGCTGTCGTCGAGAAAATGTTCCAGCGCCACGTCGAGGGTCTGGTTGTCGTTGCGGATCTTGCCGTCGTTGGGCTCGCCGAGAAAGGTCGAGCGCTTGACCGAGCCCATCTCGCCATTGACTGCCGGAATGCCTCGGTCAAACACCGACTCGGTGCGGGAGAACTCGGTGTCGATCAGCAGCCGCGTATCGGGCGACAGCTGCCAGCTCAGGGACGGGCTGACGATACGACGCTCGCTGCCGACATGGTCACGGAAGCTGCCGTTGTCCTCGACCGCCAGGTTGATCCGACCCAGCAGATTGCCTTGGCTGTCCAGCGGCGAGTTGGCATCCAGGGCGGTGCGGTAGCGGTCCCAACTGCCCGCGCTCAGGCTTAGGGTGCTGAAGGTTTCGGCCTGGGGGCGCTTGCTGACGATATTGACCAGCCCGCCAGGGTCGCCGCGGCCATAGAGGCTGGCGGCCGGGCCCTTGAGCACTTCGATGCGCTCGATGCTGGAGGTGTCCGGGGAACTGTAGCTGCCGCGGTTGATGGCGAAGCCGTTCTTGTACAGCTCGCCGGTGGTGAAGCCGCGCACACTGTAGTTGAGGAAGGTCAGGCCACCGAAGTTGTTCTGCCGCGACACGCCGCCGGCAAAGTCCAGGGCGCGGTCGATGCGGGTGGTGTTGAGGTCCTTGATCACCTGGGCGGGCACCACCTGGATGCTCTGCGGGGTGTCGCGGATATCGCTGTCGGTGCGGGTGGCGGTGGCCGAGCGGGTGGCGCGGTAGCCTTGCACCGGGCCGTCGGCGCGTTCTTCGAGGTAGGCGTCGGTGATTGAGGTTTCTTCCAGCAGCAGGGGTTGGGCTGCCGAGAGGGGTTGGCCGAACAGGCCCAGGGTGAGGCCGGCCAGAAGCGGTGCGCGAGGGTTCACAAGGGATCTCCAAATAATATGTAATAACGTAGCATTTATCGATGCGCTGACGCCATAGCGAAATGAGATCTGAGGAGTGATTGGCAGATGAAAATGATTCGCGTTATTGTAATGTTATTACGTAGCCGGAGGTTCCTATGCAAGTACTGTCCTCACTCAAGCAAGCCAAGCGTCGTCATCGTGACTGCCAGGTGGTCAAGCGTCGTGGCCGGATCTATGTGATCTGCAAGTCCAATCCGCGGTTCAAGGCCCGGCAGGGCGGGGTGAAGAAGAAGCGGGGGTAGCCTGTAAGGTGAGCGAAGGGGGCCGCTTTGCGGCCCCAGTGACGTTAACGAAGCGTCCTGCGCAAACGCCGCCAACCCAGCACCACGCCACTGATGGCAATCACCAACCCACCGCTGCTCAGGACGATGATCAGCCCTTCACGCAGCAGCGGCCGCGCCAGCAGCGGTTGCCAGTCCCAGCTGTGCAGCAGGTTGAACAACCAGCGGCCGGTGCGTTGCGCCCGGTCATGGTTGGCCACCATCATGCCGCTGGCCGGATCCAGGTAGACCCAGGTAGCGGCCGGGTCATCGAAGCGCAGGCGCAGCACGGGCAATGGGCGGGATTGGAAACCGTACATGCTCTGCGGGTCGCGGGCGAAGTAGTGGAAGTCGTAAGCGCTCTGCCAGTCGTCTTGCACCGCCATGCCTGGGGCCATGGTCTGCGCGGCCGCCAGCAGCCGTTGCCGGGCAAACGCCCGGGTCGGCGGCGCGCCGTCTTCGAGGATACGGCTGTCGCCGTTGGCATTACGCGCCACCATGTAGGTGACGTCGGCCAGGCGCTGCCACTGCAATTCGACGGTGTTGAAACCTGCCTCCTCGCGCAACCGCGCCAACGCGGTGGCAACCGGCAGCTTGAGGTCGGCGGCGTGCAGCGGGCCGGGTTGCAGGGCGATCTGCGAACGGCTGTCGGTCAGGCCCCAGGGGCGCATCGACATCAAGCCGCTGAACACCCACAACACCAGCACCCCACCGAACAACAGCCCACCGATGTGGTGCCAGCGCAGCCAGCCTCCGGGGTAGGGGCTGCGCGAGCCGCTGCGATAGCGCTTGCGCAACCGCAGGCGCAGGATGCCCACCGCCATGCCCAGGATCGCCATCAGCGTACCGAGCACGGACAGGCCGATCACCAGCGTGCGCCAGCCGTTGTCGAAGCCGAACCCGCCGCGCAGGGGATAGAGCCAGTGCAGCCAGGCACCGACCCAGTTCCAGGCGCGTTCCTGCGCGGTGGCGTCGCGCACCACTTCACCGCTGCGCCCGGACAGGTACAGCCAGGTGCCGGCGGCATCGTCCACCCGCACCCGATGCAAGGGCCGGTCAGCGTCCAGGGCCCGGGAGTGGGTCCACATGTCCTCGTCCACCGTGCCTTGATAGGCCAGTGCCGAGTCACCGGTGTACTGCCGCGCATTGGCCAGGGCCCAGGCGGCATCCGCATGAACCAGGGGCTCGCCGCTGGTGGCATCAAGGGTGACGCGGCGACCGTCGGCCAGTTCCAGCAGGTAGTGTGCTTGCCCGCCCAGGCTGGTCAGACGCAGCGCCTTCAACGGCTGTTGCGCCCACTGCGTCGGCAGTTCGGCGCAGCATCCCGCCGGCAGTGCCGGCAGGTGGGCCAGGCGCTCGGCCGGGGTCAGCTTGGGGTAGCCGACATACAGCATGACCACCCCGGAGACGAACCACAGCGCCATGAACAGGCAGGCGACGATGCCCAGCCAGCGGTGCCACAGGTACAGCTGGCGCTTCAGGCCCATCAGTAGCGCCACTGCACAGCCACTTCCAGGCTGCGTGGCTCACCCAGGTAGTACTGGGTGTTGGTCTGGTGGATGAAACGCGCATAGACCTCGTCGGTGAGGTTGCGCAGCCGCGCGCTGAGCTGCACGTGCTTGTCCAGGTCGTGGGTCATGGACAGCCCATAGACGGTGTACGACGGCACCCAGGCGGTGTTGGCGGTGTTGGCGTACACCGACGACACATAGCGGGCGTCGGCGCCGACCTGCCAGCCCGGCGCCAGGTCGTAGGTCAGCCACAGGTTGGCGACCCGGTCGGGGATGTTCACCGGGTGCTTGCCCTTGCGCGAGTACACCACGCCGCCGATGGTCTCGTTGAACTCGTCGTACTCGGCGTTGACCCAGCTGAAGTTGCCCGCCGCCAGCAGCTTGGGCGTGACCTTGAACGAGGCCGCCAGCTCGAGGCCGGTGGAGGTCTGCTGGCCCGCCTGCTCGGTGGTATTAGGCACGGTCGAGGAGGGCACCGAGATGTTCTTGCGCACGATGCGGTAGGCCGCCGCGGTGGCCGAACCGCGCCCGTCGAGGAAGTCGAACTTGCTGCCCACTTCCACCTGGCGCCCGGTGCTCAGGTCGAAGTCGCCGACCTGGCTGAGCGAGGCGCCAGTGAGCGAGCCGCCCGGCGGCTCGGCCGAGGTGCTGTACTGGGTGTACAGGCTGATATTGGACGTCAGGTCGTAGACCAGGCCCAGGCGCCCGGTGAAGGCGTCCCAACGCCGGTCCAGCTTGGCCCGGCTCACGTGGTCGACCACGTCGAAGTCGATATGGTCGTAGCGCAGTGCCGATATCAGCGACAGTTGGTCGGTCAGGCGGGTGCGGTTCTCGACAAAGCCCGCCGTGGTGTCGGTGGTAGTGCTGCGGCCTTTGGCGCGCGGCGCGTCCATGCCGGGGATGTCGAGGAAGTGGTCGGGCTGGAAGCCATTCGGGTCGATGATGTCGAAGGCACCTTTGGACAGCGGATAGGCGGTCTGCTGGTTGCGGCTGTAGTCCACGCCGAACGCCCAGTCGCTGGCCAGACCGAACAGCTGGCCTTGATGGGTCAATTCGGTGCGATTGCCGTTGACCTCCTGGTCGTGGCGCTGGCGGTAACCGCCGGGGCGGGCGATGTTGGTGTTGCTGGCGTTGTAGCGGTACACCTCGAGGTTGCGATAATCGCGCTGGCCGTTGTAGTGGTAGAAGGTGTTGCGCAGCTGGTTGCTGTCGTCGATGCGGTAGTCGGTGATCGAGCGCAGCCAGCGGGTGCGCTGCTCGTAGCGGCCGTCCTCGACGTTGTAGTTGTTGAAGCGATTGTGTTTGTCGATGTGCAGGGTGCCGACCGCCGGCTGCAACACCGGCGTGCCCCAGTACGGGCTGTCTTCCTTCTCTTCCAGGTACTCGATGGCCAGGGTGTGCGAGAGCTGCTCGTTGATGTCGCTGAGCAGCGAGAAGGCCAGGTTGCCGGCACCGTTCTCCTGGCGGTCGATGTAGCCATTGGTACTGGTGCGGCTGTAGTCGAGCCGCGCGTAGTGGCGCGGGCCGTCGCCGCTGTTGAGCGCCTTGTTGAAGCCGACCGAGGTTTCCAGGGTGTCGTAGCGGCCGTAGCTGACGCGGCCTTCGAAGCTGTCCTCATCGCGGTTGGCCAGTTTGGTGATCATGTTCAGGCTGCCGCCGACCGCTCCACTGCCGTTGAGGAACGACGAGGGGCCGCCGAGCAGTTCGACGCGGTCGTAGATCCACGCGCCAACCGGGCGCGCCGTGGCGCCGTACTGCAGGTTGATGCCGTTGAACAACTGGCTGATCTGGGCGCCGTTGAAACCACGGTAAGACACGTAGCCGCCCCAGCCGGGCGGTGCCGAGGCGTTGACCCCGGGCAGGGCGTTGGCGGCGTCCTGGAAGTTGCGCGCGCCGATGCGCTCCATGGTCTTGCGGTCGGCAACGCTGACTGAGGCGG
This sequence comes from Pseudomonas sp. DrBHI1, assembly GCF_002205115.1. Classification (NCBI taxonomy): domain Bacteria; kingdom Pseudomonadati; phylum Pseudomonadota; class Gammaproteobacteria; order Pseudomonadales; family Pseudomonadaceae; genus Pseudomonas; species Pseudomonas sp. DrBHI1. The sequence goes on along the minus strand of NZ_NIBE01000057.1, from coordinate 88,372 downwards.
GGTTTTCGCGGGCGCTGAGGTTCAGCCGCGAGCCGCTTTCGATGGGGCGGTCAAGATCGAGCGTGGTGGCTTCTTTGGGTTGGTCGGCGGTGGCCGTGACGTTGCTGGCGGGCAGGGTCAGGGTGTCATCCTGCGCCCAGGCGCAGGTTGCGCTGCCTACGAGCAGCGCCAAAGTGGTCATGCGGAACATGCAAGGCTTCCTGGCTGAAATCGGTGGGCGCACGCCCGCTGCCGATCAGGCAGTAGTACTTGGGCGTGGCGATGTCAGAACGCGAGAAGCGAAGCGGGGGAGGCGCGCGGATTGACCAGGGGCCAGCGCTGCTTGGGCAGGGGCGGCGCGGGTTGTCTGGGTAAGGGTTTGCTCGACTCCCCGGCGAGCAAGGCCAGCAGGCCGAAGAACACCGCCAGCAGGGTGGCGCTTAACAGGCTGGCGATCACGCAGTCGCCGCCGGCAGGCAGCACCGGGTCGGTGATGTCCTGGTCGCCCTTGAACACGCCGCTGCTGTCGGCCGCGCACCAGGCGGCGTCATCCAGGCCGGCCAGGCGCAAGCCTGCCATCTGTCCATGGCCCATGGCGCACAGCAACGAGCCGAACAAGATGCTGAAATACAGCACCCAGGCGACTTGCGATCGTGTGTGGCGGGCCAGCTTCATCGGCAAAGCTCGAAGGGAATGGGTTGGGCGTGCGGATTCTACAACTTTTGACACATCTGCCTAGAGTGTTCCTGCGATAAAAAGCATTCGAAACGATACGCCTGCCTGGCTTGACGCCTCTGGGCCCCAGGTGTTCAGATGCCGACCGATTTCAGGTGTCCCATGCCGCCGCGCATGGGGTTAAACGGGAAACCGGTACGAGTCCGGTGCTGCCCCCGCAACGGTATGCAAGTGATGCCTTCGACAGACCACTGTGGCCAATGCGCCATGGGAAGGTGAAGGCGTCTAGTCTTGCGAGCCCGGAGACCGGCCTGGAATGTGGTAGGCAAACTCCTGCGGTGGGCGGGCATGGGCCGGTATTGGCGTGTGCGCGATCCGTGCTCCTGCGTGCTTCTGCGAAAGTCACTTTCGAGAAGAGCATGATTGCTGTGATTCACTCCCGACGTTTATCCCCCAAGGCCCGGACCCTGCTTCTGGGATGCCTGGCCAGCCCCCTGGCACTGGCCGAAAACACGCCCCTGGTCCTCGACCAGCAGATCGTCGTCGCGCCGTCGGTGGAGTCGACCACCGTCGCCGCCATGGCCCAGTACGGCAGCAAGGTCGAGATCGTCAACCGTGAGCAGATCGAGCGCGCCGGCCCCGGCGCCGACATCACCCGGGTGATGCAGATGTTCATCCCCGGCTTCTACGTCGCGCCGAAGAACGGCCCGTTCGACTACGGTACCTATTCGCTGCTCGGCGGGCGTAACGACGACACCCTGATCCTGCTCGACGGCGTGCGCTTGAACAACCGCCTGTACGGCGGCCTGTACCTGGACACCCTGCCGGCCAACGCGGTGGAGCGCATCGAGGTGCTCAAGGGCGGCCAGAGCCTGTTATTCGGTACCCAGGCGGTGGCCGGGGTGATCAATATCGTCACCCGCAGCCCGCAGAGCCGCGAGGCTTCGGGTGAGGTCAACCTGGGCCTGGACAGCTTCGCCGGCAGCAGCAAGGACGCCCGCGTCGAGCGGATCTTCAGTAACGGCTTCGGCGACCTGGGCCTGCTGGCCTATGTCAGCCACAACGTCTCCGACGGCTACCAGCCGTTTCGCAACCGCGACTACAGCGGCAACGTCAGCGACAAGAAACGCGGTTACGAGGTGACCACCTTCGGCGGCAAGGCGGTCCAGGCCTTCGGCGACGATGCGCGGCTGGAACTGTTCTACCAGTACACCGACGCCAACCTTGATTTCGCCCGGCCAGTGAACAACTACAAGACCACCAACGACCGCGTGCAGCAGATCGCCACGGCGACCTTCGAGCAGCGCCTCAACGAGCGCCTGAGCTACTTCATCAAGGGCCACGTCAACGATTGGGACACCCGCTACACCCGCATCAACAACCGTGACGATGGCAGCCGTAACGTGGTCAACCACGACGACTACTGGGGTTTCACCGACTGGGGCGTGCAGGCCGAGGGCAAGGCCGAACTCGACGGCGGCCATGTGCTGGTGTTCGGTTCCGACAACCAGTGGTTCAAGGGCCAGGACGATGTGCTGGTGATCGACGACAACAAGGCCCAGGCCAATGCGCTGTATGCCCAGCTGCGGCCCAGGATCGAGGCCTTGCCGGACTGGCACCCGAGCCTTGGCGTGCGCCACGAGGCCATGAGCGGCGGCGACAGCGCCACCGTCGGCATGCTTACCTCGCTGTACGACCTGAACGACAACTGGCAACTGCGTAGCCAGTACGGCAGCGCCTACAAACTGCCCAACGCCGAGCAGCTGTTCGTCAACGAGCCCGGCGACGAGATCGGCAACCGCGACCTCAAGCCCGAGAAGAGCCGCAACGCCGAGCTTGGCCTGGACAACCACGGCCTGCTGCTGGCGCGCGAATTCAGCGCCAGCGTCACCGTGTTCCGGCGCAAGATCACCGACCTGATCACCCTGGACGGCAGCCAGTGGGTGAACGGCCAAGGCCAGGTGCAGATGCGGGGTTTCGAGGCCGATGCACGTATCCAGCTCGACGACCAATGGAGCCTGCAGGCCGACATGACCCGTAACCTCACCGAGTCGCGCACCGGGGCGACGATCAACGACGTGCCGAGTTTTTTCGCCCGCTCGCGGCTCGGCTACGAATCGGCGGACCGCATGTGGGGTGCCGGAGGGGCCATTCGCTACATTCGCGACGTGGTCAGCTCCAAGGGCGTCGAGTACGGCCATTACTCGGTGGTCGACGTCGATGCCTACCGCTACCTGGACGGTGCCCGCCAGCACCGGTTGAGCCTGCTGGTGGAGAACCTGTTCGACCGCGACTATGTCACCAGCCGGGCGAGCAACGTCGACAATCTCGGACGGCCGTTCACCAGCGAACTGCGGTACACCTACACCTTCTGAGGGGCGTGAGCATGGACTACCAGCGCGTGTTGTTCGTCGGCCCTGGCCTGGGCGTTGGCTCTGCGGCCGAAGCCTTTGGCGCCGAGGTCCGCGACCTGCGTGGCCGCGAGGCGGGCCGGGATATCGTAGATACCCTGGAGGGCTTCGATGGGCTGTGGGTGGTTATCCGCGAGGCCCTTGACCAGGGTGTTGAGCGCTTGCTGGTAGTGGACCTGGAACCCACCTCGGACAGCGCCTACCTTGACTGGCTGCGCGATGAGCTGGGGCGTCTGGCGCAAGGTCGGGCCGGTGTCTGGGTCACGGCCCAGGCCTTGGGCCGTCGCGGCCTGGACGCGCGGGCGGCCTGTGCCAGCATCGGTGAGCACACCCGCCACCTGCCGTGCGACCAGGTCAACGCGGTGGCCAGCGATCCGGACTGGTCGCGTGTGCCCGAGCATGCCCGCCAAGTGTTCCTGTGCACCGGCCCGCGCTGTGTGCGGCGCGGTGCCTTGCCGTTGTGGAAACGCCTGCGCCGGCGGCTGCTGGACCATGACTTGATCGAGACGCCGGGCGGCGTGCTGCTGACTCGCACTGGTTGCCAGTTCCCCTGCAACCTGGGGCCAGTACTGACGGTGCACCCGGACGGCTGCTGGTATCGGGTACGTGATGATCGGGAGGTGGAGGAATTGGTGGAAATGCATCTACAGGGCGCAAGGATCGCCGAAAGACTGCTGATCAAAGGAGGGGCTGGCGATGCGTAGCGCCTGGCTGCTGTCGTTGGCCTTGTGCTGTGGCACACCGGTCCTGGCCGGCAGCTATCGCAACTGTGGGCAGGACTGGCAACGGCCCGCTGCGGCGCCTGCGCGTATCGTCGCCCTCAACCAGCACGCGGCCGACCTGCTGCTCGCCCTCGGCGCCGGGCCATCGATGGTCGGCGTGGCCTACCTGGACGACAACGGCGCCGCCTACACGCAGGGCCGCTACCAGGGCGTGCCGGTGATCGCCCGGGAGTACCCGGCCAGCGAGGTGCTGTATGCGCAAAGGCCTGACCTGGTGGTCGGCGGATTCGCCTCGGCCTTTGGCGACGGGGTCAGCTCGCGAACTCGGCTGGCCGGCAACGGGATCTCCAGCTATTTGCTTGAATCGGCCTGTGCCGGCCATTCGCTGGATTACTACGCCCATGTCCGGCGTGACCTGACCCTCCTCGGCGAGCTGCTGGGCCGGCAGGCAAGGGCCCAGGCGCTGATCGAAGCGATGGACGCGGACCTGGCGCGGGCCAGGGCGATTGTTGCGAACGGCAGGCCGTTGTCGGTGTTCTACCTCGACAGTGAGGTCCGGGGGCTGGACAGCGAAGGCGGGCGGGGTTTCGTCACGCCGTTGCTGGCCGCCGCCGGAGCGCGCAACGTGCTCGGTGGGCTTGACCAGTATCGCGTGACAGTCAGCCGCGAGTCGCTGCTGAGCAGCGACCCCGATGTGATCCTGCTGGCCGACGCCCTGTGGTCGCCGGCCAGTCGCAAGCGTCAGTTGCTGACCCGCGACCCGGTGCTCTCGAGCCTGCGGGCGGTGCGCGAGAACCGCTTGATCGATATCCCATTCACTGAGTTGGTGCCGACGCCGGCTAGCGGGCGGGTGGCCCTGGAGCTGGCGCAGCGGCTCAGGGAAATGGCTGTTCCATAGCTGGCCTACTCGCCGATGACCAACTGTCGCGCCAACTGGTTGTGACGCTCCAGCACCCGCGGCAGGTCGACGGTGGTGATGCGTCCGTCCTGCACCACCACGCGCCCGTTGATCACGCTGGTGTCGACATGGGTCGGGGTACAGAACACCAGCGCTGCCAGCGGGTCATGCAGGGCGCCGGCATAGGCCACATGACCCAGGTCGAAGGCCACGAAGTCGGCGACCATGCCTGGGGCGAGGGCGCCGATATCGTTGCGGTTGAGTACCTTGGCACCGCCCAAGGTGGCGATCTCCAGCGCCTCGCGGGCGGTCATCGCATCTGGCCCGAAACCGACCCGTTGCAGCAGCAGCGCCTGGCGCACCTCGCCGATCATGCTGGCGCCGTCGTTGGACGCCGAACCATCGACCCCCAGGCCCACCGGCACGCCGTGGTCGCGCATCTTGCGGATAGGCGCGATACCCGAAGCCAGGCGCATGTTCGAGCACGGGCAGTGGGCGACGCCGGTGCCGGTGCGGGCGAACAGCTCGATGCCATGCTGGTCGAGCTGCACGCAGTGGGCGTGCCACACGTCGTAGCCGACCCAGCCCAGGTCCTCGGCGTACTCGGCCGGGGTCATGCCGAACTTCTCGCGGCTGTAGGCGATGTCGTTGACGTTCTCCGCCAGGTGGGTGTGCAGCGACACGCCATACTGACGGGCCAGCACCGCCGCCTCGCGCATCAGGTCGCGGCTGACCGAGAACGGCGAGCAGGGCGCCACCACCACACGCAGCATCGAGCCGTGGCGGGCATCGTGGTAGTCCTCGATCAGACGCTGCGACTCCTTGAGGATGTCGCTTTCCTTCTCCACCACCGAATCCGGCGGCAGGCCGCCCTGGCTGCGGCCGACGCTCATGCTGCCGCGGGCGGCGTGAAAGCGCATGCCGATCTGCTCGGCGGCGTGGATGCTGTCGTCGAGCTTGCAACCGTTGGGGTAGATGTACAGGTGGTCGCTGGAGGTAGTGCAGCCCGAGAGGATCAGCTCGGCCATGGCGGTCTGGGTCGATACCGAGATCATCTCCGGGGTCAGTCGCGCCCAGATCGGGTAGAGGTTGGTCAGCCAGTTGAACAGCTCGCCGTCCTGGGCCGCTGGCACCACGCGGGTAAGGCTCTGGTACATGTGGTGGTGGGTGTTGACCAGGCCAGGGATGACCACCTTGCCGGTCATGTCGAGGATCACGTCGGCGTGCTGTGGCAGGGTATCGCTGGGGCCGACCTGCTTGATCACGTTGTCTTCGATGTAGAGCCCGCCGCGTTTGATCTCGCGGCGCTCGCCGTCCATGGTCACCAGCAGTTCGGCGTTCTTGACCAGTAATGTCTTGGGCATGAGGGTCCCCTCCCGGTTGGGGTGTGTTTTCTGAGTGTAGGGAGGCACCCGGCGTTCGCACCGGGCGCGACTGAGCTGTCAGGCGCGGCGAGGCCGGGCGTCGAAAGCTGGGGCGAACGATGTGCCGTGCACGCGTAGCGCCGGTGAGGGCATTGGCAGCGTGTGGGCAGACGGTAGCAGGACGGATGCGGCGTTCAGGACGCACGGCATTCGAGCAGGAAACCCGATGAGGGTGGGCGGTAGCGGATGTCGCATGGCTTGTGCCTGTCGCAATACGCAACGGCGATGACCGTTGTCGTAGGCGCCGCGTAGTGTAAACAGAATTGCTTTTTTTTGTATACGGGATATTTGCTGGCGAGCCCACGAGTGCCATGAACACGGCGTGGGCGATGGGGCACTGCATGCTTGATGCCGATATGCCAGTATGCGACTGTCTCGCTGCCGACTACGCTGTGGCCGGCATGTTCGCATTGGCTGATTACACTGTGGAAATCACCACACGGGGAGTACCTGGAATGGGCTGCGCGTTGATCGAGCATGCGCCAAGGCGGGTGTCTGCGGGGGGCAGGCATTGATGAACAACCATGGCCGGAGTATTTCCCTGCAGTGGCTGGTGGCGCTGGCGATCATGCTGGGCATGCTGGCGCTTGGCTCGGCCCTGGCCTGGCAGGGTTACCTGGGTGTGCGCCAGACGCTGGTGGCCGCCGCTGGTGATGCCGCCCAGCAGGTCGGCAGGACCATCGACGAGCGCGCCCGGCGCCTGGTCGATCCGGTGCAGAGCAGTATCCGCCTGCTGGCCTTCGATGGCTCTGCGGGCACAATGGCGCAGCACCTGGAGCGCCTGCCGCAACTGGTCGAGACCCTGCGCGCCAATCGCATGCTCAGTGCTGCCTACCTTGGTTATCCCAATGGCGAGTTCCTGCTGGTCCGTCGCCTGCGGGATCCACAGTTGCTTCAGCGCTTCGCGGCCCCGGCGAATACGACGTTCCTGGTGCAGACCGTCAGCCTTGGCGCAGACGGTGCGTTGCACGGCGAATGGCGTTTCTATGACCAGGCAATGACCCTGCTGCTGCAACAGCCCAAACCGGATTATCGCTACGATCCGCGCCAACGGCCTTGGTTCGTCGAAGCCTCGGCGCAATCCACCACTGTGCTCACCCGCCCTTATGTGTTCTTCACCACCCGCGAGATCGGCCTGACCATGGCCCAGCGTAGCGTCGATGGCGCGGCGGTGATTGGCATGGACGTCTCGATCACCGACCTGGCCAGCGAGAGCCGCGACCTGCGCATGACCGCCGGCACCGAGATCGCCGTGGTCGATGACCAGGGCAGCGTGGTGGCTTATCCGGACCTGCAACGGGTGATCGTTCGCGAGGGCGACGCGGTGCGTCTGTCGCGCATTGATGAGCTGGGTATTGCCAGCCTTGCGCGGGTCCACAACGATGCTCTCCAAGGTACGCGTCCACAGGCGTACCAGGTCGAGGGGAAGACCTGGTACGGCATGCGCGTGCCGCTGACCACCGTGGCCGGGCAGGACCTGCAGCTGCTGATCGCCGTGCCGGCCCATGAGCTGCTGGCCGGAGCGCGCCAGGTGCTGTTCGAGCAACTGCTCTGGGCCGCGGCGCTGGCGGCCGTGCTGTTGCTGCTTGGTGGCTTGCTGGGCCGGCGTATCGGTCGCCCGCTGCGGCGGCTCACCGAGCAGGTGCAGGGCCTGGCCGGTTTTGATTTCAGCCGCGAGGTGGGGGTGCTCTCGCGGGTCTCGGAGGTGCGTGAGCTGAGCCGGGTGCTGAGCCGCATGTCCGGTACCATCCGCAACTTCCAGGCGATCACACTCACCCTCAGCCGCGAGACCCAGCTCGAACGCATGCTCGACAGCGTGCTCAACCATCTGGTGGCCGCCGCCAGCGCCAGTGCCGGTGCGGTGTACCTGTACGACGCGGACAACGCTCGCCTGCGCCTGGCCGCGGCCTGCCGGGCACAGGACTATCCGGGACAGCTGGCGGTCCACGAAGAGGATCATCAGGATCTGGCCAGCGCCGTGACCCAGGCCCTGTCGCTGCAAGGGCGCAGCCTGGCGGTGGTACTCAACGACCGTGGCCAGGCGCTGCTCGGCATCCTGGTGCTGCAACTGGAGGACGAACATGCAGGGCAGGCGTTCCGGCGTTTCGTCGACGAGTTGTCCGGCGCCGCCGCCATGGCCATCGAGACGCGTCAGCTGATCGAGTCCCAGCAGCGCCTGCTGGATGCCATGATCAAGCTGCTGGCCGATGCCATCGACGCCAAGAGCCCCTATACCGGCGGCCATTGCGAGCGCGTGCCGCAGCTGGCGCAGATGCTCCTGGACCAGGCCGTTCAGGCCGACAGCGGCCCCTATGCCGCCTTCACCATGAACGAGGCCGAGCGCTATGAGTTTCGCGTGGCCGCCTGGCTGCACGATTGCGGCAAGATCACCAGCCCCGAGTACGTGGTGGACAAGGCGACCAAGCTCGAGACCTTGTACAACCGCATCCACGAGGTGCGGATGCGCTTCGAAGTGCTCTGGCGCGACAGCGAGATCGCCTATTGGCAAAGCGTGGCCAATGGCGACGACGAGGCGGTGCTGCGACGCCAGCTGGAACAAAGCCGGGCCGAGCTGCAGGACGAGTTCGCCTTCGTCGCCAACGCCAATATTGGCGGCGAGTTCATGCAGGAGGCCGACATCGAGCGCCTGCGCCTTATCGGCCAGCGCCGCTGGCTGCGGCACTTCGACAACCGCCTGGGCATCTCCCGCGACGAGGCCGCGTGCTTCGCCGACACGCCACCCGCGCCCTTGCCGGTGGAGGAGCCGCTGCTTGCCGACCGCGACGAGCACCAGGTGCCCTGGGGGCCGCGCAAGCCACCGGTGGCCAAGGACGATCCGCGTAACTGCTGGGGCTTCGATATGCACCTGCCGGCCCATGCCAGCAACCACGGCGAACTGTACAACCTGTCGATCCGCCGGGGCACGCTCAACGACGAGGAGCGCTTCAAGATCAACGAGCACATCGTGCAGACCATCATCATGCTCAGCGCCTTGCCGTTTCCGCGTCAGCTGCGGCGTGTGCCGGCGATTGCCGGCAACCACCACGAGAAGATGGACGGCAGCGGCTATCCACGCCGGCTCGGCCAGGACGCGCTGGGCATTCCCGAGCGGGTGATGGCGATCGCCGACATTTTCGAGGCGCTGACGGCGGCGGATCGGCCGTACAAGGCGCCCAAGACCTTGTCCGAGTCGGTGAAGATCCTGGTCTTCATGGCGCGTGACAACCATCTCGACGGGCAGTTGCTGCGGCTGTTTCTCAGCTCCGGCGTGTACCGGCAGTATGCCGAGCAGTTCCTGCGCCCCGAGCAGATCGACGAGGTGGACGTGGCCTACTGGCTGACGCAACTGTAGGCGTTGCCGGGCCTGTCAACGCAGGCGCCGGTTCCAGTCGCCCCCGTGATCGCGCCAGCAGGCTTCCTCGCTGTCGAAACGCACGTGCCAGGCCACATGATCCAGCACGATTCCAGCATCCGCCAGCGCCTGGGCCGTCAGTGCGATCATCCGCGCCTTGTCCGCGCCGGCCAGGGCCCGGGCCTTGTCGGTGTCGTCGGTGAAGACCCAGGTGATGCGCAGGCTGGCGGGGAAGTCGTCGAGGTCTACCTGGTGGGTGAGCCAGGCGAAGCCGACGATCTCGCCCTGGGCGGTGGCGCAGGCTTCGGTCAGGCAGGCGACCATTTCCCGCTCCAGGCGCGCCAAGGCATGTTTGCCTGTAGCCATCATACGTTGTCGATCTGCTGGCAGAAGCGAAGTCGGTTGCCGAACGGGTCGACCACCTGCATTTCCAGGCCCCAGTCGACCGCCTCGGCTTGTGGGCGCGCATAGCCATAGCGCTTGGCCATGAGCTCGCCCTCCAGGGCCTTGAGGTCCTCGACCCGGGCGAACACCGCCGCGCCCGGCGTAGCGTCGCCGTGGTGCTCGGACAGGTGCAGGATCAGGCCGTCGCGGTGAACCTGCATGTACAGCGGCAGGTCCGGGGCAAACCGGTGTTCCCAGTCGAGCTGGAAACCGAGGAAATCGAGGTAGAACTCCCGGGCTTTGTCGACCGAGAAGATCCGCAGGATCGGAATGGCGGGGGCGAATTGCATGAGGGCGTCCTTGGCTCGAAAAAGGGCAGGGTGGTCACTTTAGCGCAGTTCGCCACGGAGGCTGGCACTTGAATTGCGCACCGGGGCGCAGCCGCTCTGGGCCGCAGCCTCGCGGCGTGACTGGCGGTCCGAAAGTTTCATCATCGTTCATCTGCGCAGTTGGCCCGTTCCCTGCTATATCCCCTCAGCGAATATTGATCGAGCGGTCAGCCCGGCGTGCCCGAAAGCCCCCCGCGCTTGACCCTCAATCCGGCCGCCAGGCCACGGATTTCAGGGGTTCCAGGATGTCGTTGGCGCAACAGATCGACCCACCGCAGGCAGACCCGGGCTGGAGCGCCCATCTGCAGTTGCGCTTTGTCCAGCGTGAAGGCGTGACCCGCCTTGGTGCGCGCCGTCATGTCGGACCTCTTTTGGTGCAGCGGCCGTTCTATCCGGAGGGCGCACCGTGCCATGTCTATGTGCTGCACCCGCCCGGGGGGATCGTCGCCGGTGACCGGCTGGAACTGGACATCCACCTGGAGGCCGGCAGCCACGCCTTGCTGACCATGCCCGGCGCCAGCAAGTTCTACCGCAGCATCGGCCCCACCGCACGGCTGGCCCAGCGCTTTCACCTCGCCACCGGCAGCACCCTGGAGTGGCTGCCCCAGGACAGCATTTTCTTCAACGGCGCCCGAGCCCGCCTGGACAGCCGTTTCACCCTTGAGCCCGGTGCCCGCTTGCTGGCCTGGGAGACGCTGTGCCTGGGCCGCCCGGTGATGAACGAACGCTTCGAGCAGGGCGCCCTGGACAGCCGGCTACTTATCGAATTACCCGGTGAGCCCGGCCTGCACGAGCGCCTGCGTATCGAAGGCGGGCAACTGGACAAACTGGCCGGGCACCCGCTGGTCGCCACGTTCTGCGCCGCACCGGCCGACCAGGCGCTGCTCGAGCAGGTACGCCAGGCCCTCGACGAACTGGCCACGCCCGCCGGCGCGACCCTGCTCGGCCCGCTGCTGGTGATCCGCCTGCTCGACCACGACAACCAACACCTGCAACGCAACCTGCAGCGCCTCTGGCACCTGCTGCGCCCGGCCGTGCTCGGCCTGGCGCCGTGCCCGCCGCGCATCTGGGCCACCTGAAGAGAGCCGCCATGGAGCTGACCCCGCGAGAGAAAGACAAACTGCTGCTGTTCACCGCCGCCTTGCTGGCCGAGCGGCGTCTGGCCCGTGGCCTGAAACTCAATTACCCGGAAGCGGTGGCACTGATCAGCGCCGCCGTGCTCGAAGGCGCCCGCGATGGCCGCACGGTGGCCGAGCTGATGAGCCTGGGCCGCGAGGTGCTGGTGCGCGAGCAGGTGATGGCTGGCGTGCCGGAGATGCTGCACGACGTCCAGGTCGAGGCGACCTTCCCCGACGGCACCAAGCTGGTGACCGTGCATGAACCCATCGTTTGAGGAGGCCGGCATGATCCCCGGAGAAGTCCAGGTCGCCGAGGGCGACATCGAACTCAACGTTGGCCGCCAGACCCTCAGCGTGAGCGTGGCCAACCATGGCGACCGTCCGGTGCAGGTGGGCTCGCACTATCATTTCTACGAAGTCAACGACGCCCTGGTGTTCGAGCGCGAGCCGACCCGTGGCTTTCGCCTGGATATTGCGGCCGGCACCGCGGTGCGCTTCGAGCCGGGACAGGCCCGCACCGTGCAACTGGTGGCCTATGCCGGCAAGCGCGAGGTGTACGGCTTTCAGGGCAAGGTGATGGGCGCGCTGGAGGGCAAGGCATGAGCCGTATTTCCCGTCGGGCCTACGCCGACATGTTCGGGCCCACTGTCGGCGACCGCGTGCGCCTGGCCGACACCGCGCTGTGGGTGGAGGTGGAGAAGGACTTCACGATCTATGGCGAAGAGGTCAAGTTCGGCGGCGGCAAGGTGATCCGCGACGGCATGGGCCAGGGCCAGATGCTGGCGGCCGAGGCCATGGACCTGGTGCTGACCAACGCGTTGATCATCGACCACTGGGGCATCGTCAAGGCCGATATCGGCGTCAAGCACGGCCGTATCGCCGCCATTGGCAAGGCCGGCAACCCTGATGTGCAGCCCGGCGTGACGGTGCCGGTAGGGCCGGGCACCGAGGTGATCGCCGCCGAAGGCAAGATCGTCACCGCAGGCGGCATCGACTCGCATATCCACTTCATCTGCCCGCAGCAGGTGGACGAGGCGTTGACCAGCGGCGTGACCACCTTCATCGGCGGCGGCACCGGGCCGGCCACCGGCACCAACGCCACCACCTGCACCCCCGGCCCCTGGTACCTGGCGCGCATGCTCCAGGCCGCAGACTGCCTGCCGATCAACATCGGCCTGCTGGGCAAGGGCAACGCCTCGCGCCCCGAGGCCCTGCGCGAGCAGATCGCTGCCGGCGCCGTGGGCCTCAAGCTGCACGAGGACTGGGGCTCGACGCCCGCCGCCATCGACTGCTGCCTGGGCGTGGCCGAGGAGATGGACATCCAGGTGGCGATCCACACCGACACGCTCAACGAGTCGGGTTGCATTGAGGACACCCTGGCCGCCATCGGCGAGCGCACCATTCACACCTTCCACACCGAAGGGGCAGGTGGCGGCCACGCGCCGGACATCATCCGCGCGGCGGGGCAGGCCAACGTGCTGCCGTCCTCGACCAATCCGACGCTGCCCTACACCGTGAACACGGTGGACGAGCATCTCGACATGCTCATGGTCTGCCACCACCTGGACCCGAGCATCGCCGAGGACGTGGCTTTCGCCGAGTCGCGCATCCGCCGCGAGACCATCGCCGCCGAGGATATCCTCCACGACATGGGCGCCTTCGCCATGACCTCGTCCGACTCCCAGGCCATGGGCCGGGTCGGCGAGGTGGTGCTGCGCACCTGGCAGGTGGCGCACCAGATGAAGCTGCGCCGTGGCCCGCTGGCGCCGGATGGCGCCTACAGCGACAACTTCCGGGTCAAGCGCTACATCGCCAAGTACACCCTCAACCCGGCGCTGACCCATGGCATCGCCCACGAGGTCGGTTCGGTGGAGGTGGGCAAGCTCGCCGACCTGGTGCTGTGGGCGCCGGCGTTCTTCGCGGTCAAGCCGGCGCTGGTGCTCAAGGGCGGGATGATCGCCACGGCGCCAATGGGCGATATCAACGGCTCGATCCCGACCCCGCAACCGGTGCACTACCGGCCTATGTTCGGCGCCCTGGGCGCGGCGCGGCATGCCACGCGCATGACCTTTCTGCCCCAGGCCGCCCTGGACCGTGGCCTGCCCCATGAGCTGAAGCTGCAGAGCCTGATCGGCGTGGCCCATGGCTGTCGGCGGGTGCGCAAGGCCGACATGGTCCACAACACCCTGCAACCGCTGATCGAGGTCGATGCCCAGACCTACCAGGTGCGCGCCGACGGCGAGTTGCTGGTGTGCGAGCCGGCCCACGAGCTGCCGCTGGCGCAGCGTTATTTCCTGTTCTGAAGGAGCGAACATGATTGTCCTCACCCGTCGCATCACCCAAGCCGGCGCCATCACCGGCACCGTCACCCTCGATGTCGACAGCCGCATCAAGAGCCGTCTGCGCGTCACCCTCGAGGATGGCCGCGAGGCCGGATTGATGCTCGAGCGCGGCCATCTGCTGCGTGGCGGCGAACTGCTGAGCGACGCCGAAGGCACTCAGGTAATCCAGGTACTGGCCGCGCCGGAGGCGGTGTCCACGGTGCGCTGCGCCGACCCGCACCTGCTGGCCCGCGCCGCCTACCACCTGGGCAACCGCCATGTGCCGCTGCAGATCGAGCCGGGCCTGTTGCGTTACCAGCACGACCATGTGCTCGACGACATGCTGCGCGGCCTGGGGCTGGAGGTGGTCGCCGAACAGGCGCCGTTCGAGCCCGAGGCCGGCGCCTACCAGAGCGCGCCACACGGACATTCCCACGGCCACGCCCATCCGTTCGTTCGTTTGCCTGCCCATTCCTGACCTCACCCTGGAGCCCACAATGAAAAAGACTTTCGCCCTGGTACTGCTGATGGTGGCCCTGCCGGCCTTCGCCCACCCCGGCCACGACGCCAACCCGTTGCAGGACGGCCTGCTGCACCCGCTGACCGGCCTCGATCACCTGCTGATGCTGCTCGGTACCGGCGTGCTCGCCGCCCTGACCCGACGCAACCTGGCCCTGCCGTTGGCGACCCTGGCGGCGATGTTTGTTGGCGCGGTGTGCGGCCATCTGTTCGGCGACGTGGTTGGTATGGAGCAGATGATCCTCGGCTCGCTGCTGGTGGCCGCCGCCGCCATGCTGCTGCCGAGCCGCCAGTTGCTGCTGTCGCTGATCATGCCGGTGTTCGCCCTGTTCCACGGCTGGGCCCACGGCGTGGAAGCCACCCCCAGCGCGTTCTGGCAGTTCAGCGCCGGCTTCGTCACGGTCAGCGGCCTGCTGCTGGCGGTGGGCTTCGGCGTCGGCTGCCTGCTGCGTCGTCATGCCGGCCTGCAGAAAGCCTTTGGCGGCGGCCTGCTGGCCGGTGCCGCCCTGGTGCTGGCCGGCTGATGACCAGCGACCTGGCGTTGCTGCGCCTGTTGCAGCTGGCCAGCCCCGGCCTGCCCGTGGGCGGCTTCACCTACTCGCAAGGCCTGGAGTGGGCCGTGGAAGCCGGCTGGGTGAAGGGTGCCAAGGGCTTCGCGGCCTGGCAGCGCGAGCAGTTGCGCGACACCCTCGGCCATCTCGATTGGCCGCTGCTGGCACGCCTTTACCGGGCATGCCAGGCAGACGATGCCGATGCCTTCGCCCACTGGAGCCTGTTCCTGCTGGCCAACCGCGAGACTGCCGAACTGCGCCTTGAAGAGCGCCAGCGCGGCAGCGCCCTGGCACGCCTGCTCGATGGCTGGCAACTGGCGCAGGCTCCGGCCTGGCGCGCCAGCCTCGAACTCAGTCAGTTGGGCGGCATGGCCTGGCTCGGCGCGCATTGGTCGATTCCTCTGCGCCAGCTCGCCCTGGGCCATGGCTTCGCCTGGCTGGAAGGGGCGGTGATGGCGGGGGTGAAGCTGGTGCCGTTCGGCCAGCAGGCCGCCCAGACCTTGCTGCGTGACCTGGGCGAGGAGCTGCCCGCGGTGCTCGATCATGCCCTGGCCCTCGACGACGACCAGCTCGGCGGCGGTCTGCCGCTGCTGGCCATCGCCTCATCGCGTCACGAAACCCAATACACCCGTTTGTTCCGTTCCTGAGGACTGCCTAGATGGAAAACTACC
>NZ_NIBE01000057.1:58672-72928 GCF_002205115.1 Pseudomonas sp. DrBHI1 | reverse complement strand
GACCAACGACATCTACACCAAGGAGGACCAGCGCATCCTCACCGAGGCCGGGGCCCTGGCACCCGAGCGTATCGTCGGCGTCGAGACCGGTGGCTGTCCGCACACCGCCATCCGCGAGGACGCCTCGATGAACCTGGCCGCCGTCGAGGCACTGGCGCGCAGGTTCGGCAACCTCGAAGTGATCTTCGTCGAGAGTGGCGGCGACAACCTCAGCGCCACCTTCAGCCCGGAGCTGGCCGACCTTACCATCTACGTGATCGATGTGGCCGAGGGCGAGAAGATCCCGCGCAAGGGCGGGCCGGGCATCACCAAGTCAGATTTCCTGGTGATCAACAAGACCGACCTGGCGCCCTATGTTGGTGCTTCTCTGGAGGTGATGGAGCGTGATACCCGGCGCATGCGCCCGGAGCGGCCATGGACGTTCAGCAACCTGAAGAAGGGCGAGGGCTTGCAAGCGGTAATCGATTTCATCGTCGAGCGGGGGATGCTGGGAGAAAGAGGCTGTAGGAGTTATGGAGCGTGAGTGACTTACTCGACTGATTGCCTACTGTTCTGAAGAGGGTTTCGGGCGGCGGAGTGGGCTTTTCCTAAAGCTGAATGGCCCGGCTGACAGATAAAGTCTGTCGGGCTGCAGGGGAAAGAATTCGCCAGCGGTAAATGAAACCAGGACTCACTGAAAGGACACTGTATGAACAAGGCCGTATTGGCAGCGTTTTTGGCATCTGCAGGCTTGATCCAGGCTGCGCATGGTGATGAGCAGGCAAGCGCTGTCGTTGCCAAAGCGCATTCGCCGTTCAGTCGCGACGACGCTGCCGAGCAGAGGCTGCAGCTTGCCGCTGCATACCTTGGCGATACGGGGTGTGGGGCATGCCCACAAGGAACGGCGCGGACACCGGCCGGGAACTGTCAGCCGCCTTTCGATTTCGATTGATCGCAAGTTCTGAGTCTACCGAGCCAGCGCCTGGTTCGGCTTGTAGAACAGGAAGTGTGTGGTCTCGGCGGTCTTGCGGTAGGCCTTGGCCCACTCCGGGTTCACATTGCGGTCATGGAAATAAAGCGCGCCGCCGGTCGGGTCCTGCAACTGCTGGTTGAGGGCCTTGCGAGCGATTTCCTTGGCTACCGCGTAACGTTGCGCTTCTTCCACCTGGTCGGGGCGCCCGTCGCACCACCAGGAAAACTGGCAGCTCTTGCTCTCGACGCCCTGCTTGACCACCCCACAGATGCTGTCGGGAAAGCCCTCGTGGCCCAGGCGGTTGAGCACCACGCTGGCCACCGCGCTCATGTCCTTGGTGTCGGCGCCCTTGGCCTCCCAGTAGATGGTGCGCGCCAGGCAGGTGATGCTGTCGTCCATCGGCGCCTGGCCGGCTGGGTCGACGGCCTGGACTTCACCGGGGGTAAGGGTTTCCTGCTTTTTCGGCGGTGGCGCATCCTCGACCACCTTTTCTTCCAGCGCCTGTGCCTTGTCTTCGGCGACCGCGGCCTTCTGGCTGTCGGCGGCAGGGAGGGGGCCTGTAAGCAGGGTCAGGGACAGGCCGAACAGCATCCACGATAGGCGCATGATCGAGTTTCCGCAGGGTGGGCTGTCCACAGTCTAGCCGTATCGCATCAACTCAACGTCAAAGTCAGCATCAGCGGCAGGGTTGCGGCGGCGACGACGGTCTGCAGGGCGATGATGGTGGCCATCAGCGGCGCGTTACCGCCCATTTGCCGCGCCATCACGTAGGACGACGAGGCGGTGGGCAGCGCCTGGAACAGCACGGCTACCACCGCGGCCTGGCCGCCCAGCCCGAGCACCCGGCACAGGCACCAGGTGGTCAGCGGCATGACCAGGAATTTGAACAGCGACGCGGCCACCAGCGGTTTGACCTGCTGGCCCAGGCGCGCCCCGCCCAGCGCCGCGCCGACGCACAACAGGCCCAGTGGCAGCGCCGCCTGGCCCAGGGCCTTGACCGTGGGTTCCAGGCCGGCCGGCAGGCCCAGGCCGGTCAGCCGTAGCAGCAGCCCAGCGGCGCAGCCGATGATCAGCGGATTGGCGAAGATCGCCTTGAGCACGGTGGCGGGTGAACTGTGGCGTGCGCTGAAGCGGGCGAAGACCAGCACGCAGAGCAGGTTGACCAGTGGCACGATGGCGGCGTTGGCCACCGCCGCCAGGGCGATGCCGGCCGTGCCGTAGATTCCGGCGGCCAGGGTTGCGCCAATATAGTTGTTGAAGCGCACGCCACCCTGGAACACCGAAGTGAAGTCGGCGCCGTCATGACTGGCCGCGCCCTGGTAGAGCACCAGCAGCAGGGCGCCGAGCAGCGTCGAGAGCATCAGCACGCCGACCATGCCCAGCACCGGCACGCCGTCGAGGTTGGCGGTGGCCAGGCCGTGGAGGAACAGCGACGGCAGCAGCACGTAGTAGCTCAGGCGCTCGGCACCGGGCCAGAAGGTTTCGGCGAGAAAGCCACGCAGCCGCAGCCAGGTGCCCAGGGCGATGAGCAGGATGATCGGGACAAGGGTGGTGAGCAGCAGAGGGAGCATGGGCGCGGGTCCATGGTCGGGTACCGCCACAGACTAACGGAGTCGAGTAAGCAGAAAAAACGCTGTTTTCTTTAGCGACTGTTGAGGAAAACTGCATGGATCTGGGGCTGCTTCGCAGCCCTTGGGAGTCATGCCTCGAGCGCAGTCTTGAGTACGGCGCTTAAATGCCGGCGCTGACTCTTCTCGTGTTCCAACAGCACCATGCGCCGGGTCAGCTGTGGCTCGCCGAAGGGCAACACGGTGGCGGCCGGCAATCGTTCGAGGTCATCGTCGCTCATGGGAATGACCGCCACACCCAAGCCCATGGCTGCCATCCGCGCCAGGGCCTCCTGGCTGTCCAGTTCCATCTGCTCGTTGACCTGCAGGCGCTGGCGGCGCAGTTCCTGTTCGATCTGCCGACCGGCCCAGGCGCGCTTGTCGAAGCGCAGGAACGGCTGGTTGGCGAGCAGTGTCGGCAGGCTCTGACCGGCCAGGTCAGGGCTGGCGATGGCCCAGAAGCGGTCCTCGAACAGCGGCGTGTACTGCAGGCTCTGCGGGTACGGACTGACGGGCTCGGTAGTGATGGCCGCGTCCAGTTCGCCATCCTCGACCCGGCGGGCGAGCTCCGCCGACATGCCCGAGACCACGCTGACATGCAGCTCGGGATGGTGGGCCTTGATCCAAACCAGCGCTCTGGGCAGGCGCCGGGCAAGCACCGTGTGGATCGCGCCGATGCGCAGGCGCCCGCGCAGGCTCGGGCCACTGGCCAGGGTATCGGCCAGCTCGTCGTAGGCAGCCAGGATGCCTTCTGCGCGCGCTACCGCCAGTTGCCCGGCCTCGGTCAGCACGACTTGCCGGCGGCTGCGGTCGAACAGGGCGACCTGCAGCTCTTCTTCCAGGGTCTTGATGTGCAGGCTCACCGCTGAAGGGGTCAGGCTCAGCAGGTCGGCGGCGCGGGCGAAGGTACCATGGCGGGCGATGGTGACCAGGGTGCGCAGGGCTTTGAGGGACACGTGTGGCAGGCTCCGGATGCTGGCAGGGCTCGGGTACGATACGCGAATGTGGGCCTCAGCGCCCGGGGCGACCATAGGCCTGGCTGATGCGGTCGATGACCATCGCCAGGGCGACGATCGCCAGGCCCGCTTCGACGCCCTGGCCGACGTTCAGGGTCTGGATCCCCGCCAGCACATCCTCGCCCAGCCCGCGGGCGCCGATCATCGAGGCCACCACTACCATCGACAAGGCCATCATCACCGACTGGTTGAGCCCGGCCATGATGCTCGGCAAGGCCAGCGGCAGGGCGATGCGTCGCAAGCGCTGCCAGCGGCTGGCGCCCAGGCCGTGAGCGGCCTGCAGCAGTGACGGGTCGATCTGCGCCAGGCCCAGGTCGGTCAGGCGCACCAGCGGCGGCAGGGCGTAGATGAGGGTGGCGAACACCGCAGGCACCTTGCCCAGGCCGAACAGCATCAGCACTGGAATCAGGTAGACGAAGGCCGGCAACGTCTGCATCACGTCGAGCACCGGCAGGATCAGGCGCCGGGCCAGGGGGCGGGTGGCCAGCAGGATGCCCAGCGGCACGCCAACCAGCACACACAGGCCGGTACTCACCAGCACCAGGGCGAGGGTCTGTAGCAGCTTGTCCCACAGCCCGAGCATGCCGATCAGCGCCAGCAGCAGCGGCAGCACCACTGCCCGTGCCAGGCTGCGGCTGGCGTGCCAGGCCAGCAGCCCGACCAGCAGCAACAGCAGCCACCAAGGCAGCAGCCGGAGCAGGTTTTCCAGGCCCACCAGCAGTTGCAGCAGTTGATCGGAGATGCCGCGCAGGTGATCGCCATAGTGCAGCACCAGCCAGTCGACCAGGCGGTTGACCCAGCCGGCGAAGGAGAATTGCAGGGCTTCGGGGAAGCCGCCGCTCACAGGCCGGCCTCGACCTTGGCGGCGTTTTCGGCGGGCAGCCAGGCCTTCCAAACCGCAGGGTTTGCACGCAGGAAGGCGATCGCCGCGTCGCGGGGTTTCTGTCGGGTTTCGCTCATGTCGGCGAGGGCCTTGTTCAGAGTGTCGATGGGCAGGTCGACTTTCTCGAACACGGCGACCAGTTCCGGGTGGGCGTCACGAAACGCCTTCGACACCCCGATCGAGAGCTTGGCCGGCAGCGAACGGCTGCCTTTGGGGCTGGGGTTGGCGGCATCGGTGAGGGTGGCCCAGGCGGTTGCATCGAACGGGGGTTCTTCGAGGCGTACCAGGTCGTAGCGGCCCATCAGTGGAGTAGGGCTCCAGTAGTAGAACAACACAGGCTTGCCGAGCTTGATCTTGGCGGCGATTTCGGCGTCGAGGGCCGCGCCGGTGCCGCTGCGGAAGTTGTTGTACAGCCCGTCCAGGCCATAGGCCTTGAGCTTCTGGCTGTTGACGGTCTCGGAAGTCCAGCCGCTGGGGCTATTGAGGAAGCGGCCCTTGCCGGGCGCCTCGGGGTCGTCGAATACCTGGGGGTAGCGCTTGAGGTCGTCGACGCTGCGCAGGTCCGGAGCCAAGGGCTTGAGTTTGCGGGCCGGGTCGCCCTTGATGACGTAGGCCGGTACCCACCAGCCTTCCTCCGCGTTCTTCACCGTGTCGCCCAGGGCGAACACCTGGCCGGCCTGCTCGGCCTTGACCCAGGCCGGGCTGCGCCCGGCCCATTCCTCGGCGATCACTTGCAGGTCGTTGCGTGCCAGGGCCACTTCCATGCTCACGGTGCTGCCGGGCAGGGTGTCGGTGGGGTAGCCGTAGCCACGTTCGACGATCAGGCGCAGGATCTCGGTGGTCAGTGCGCCGCTTTCCCAGCCGATGGCGCCGAAGTGGATAGGGGCGGGTTGTTCGGCTGATGCGGCGCTGTCGGTGCTGGCCAGGCCGATGGCCAGCAGCAGGCCGGCCAGCAGGGTGGGGACTTTCTTCATCGGGGCCTCGTCGGTTGCCGGTCCTTGGGTTCCGGCAGAAGTGTAGACGACGAGGTTGCCGGGGCTGCTTCGCAGCCCTTTCGCGACGCAAGGCCGCTCCCACAGGGGAACGCGCCAGCCTGGGAAATCGGGGCTGGTAGCAGCCCCGGCGGGGTGGACTCAAACGCGGAACTGATCCATCAGCCCCTGCTGCTGGTTGGCCAGGCTGTTGAGCGACTGGCTGACCCGCGCCGATTCGTTGGCCTGGCCGCTCAGCGACTCGGTCACGTCACGGATGGTGGCGACGTTGCTGTTAATCTCCTCGGCCACCGCGCTCTGCTCCTCGGCGGCGCTGGCGATCTGCAGGTTCATGTCGGTGATCACGGTCACTGCCTGGCCGATGCGCTGCAGCGCGGTGACGGCCTGGCCGACCTGCTCGACACCGCCCTGGGCCTGGCGGTGGCTGCTGTCCATGGCGCCGACCACTTCCTGTGTGCCAGCCTGCAGGGCCTCGATCACCTGGCGGGTTTCCTCCACCGACTCCTGGGTGCGACGGGCCAGGTTGCGCACTTCATCGGCGACCACGGCGAAGCCACGGCCGGCTTCACCGGCGCGGGCGGCCTCAATGGCGGCGTTGAGCGCCAGCAGGTTGGTCTGCTCGGCGATCGAACGAATTACCTCGAGCACCGAACCGATCTTCTCGCTATTGCGCGCCAGCCCCTCGACCTGGGCCATGGCGCCGCTCATGTCGGCGGCCAGAGTGTCGATGCTGGTGGTGGTGCGGTCGATCACCGCCAGCCCTTCGCGGGTTGCCTGGTCGGCCTCGCGCGCGGCCTGGGCAGCCTGGGCCGCGCTGCGGGCGACGTCCTGGGCGGTGGCGCTCATCTCGTGGGAAGCGGTGGCCACCTGGTCGACCTGGCGGTACTGCTGCTCCATGCCGGCGCTGGTCTCGGCGGCGATTGCCGCCGACTGGTCGGCGGTGCCGCGGGCGGCCTGCACCGAACGTTTCACCTCGGCGATGGTCGGCTGCAGCTTGTCGAGGAAACGGTTGAACCAGCCGGCCAGCTCGCCCAGCTCGTCCTGCTTGTCGTACTGCAGGCGGCGGGTCAGGTCGCCTTCGCCGCTGGCGATGTCCTTGAGCATGGCGGCCACGCCGAGGATCGGTTTGGTCACGCCGCGGGCCATCAGCCAAACCAGCAGCAGGCCGGCGATGGCGGCGGCCAGGCCCAGGCCCAGTTCGAGCAGGGTGCCGCTGGTGTTGAGGGCGTCGAGTTCAACCTTGAGGGCCTCGGCCGGGCCGGTCAGGGCACTTTCCGGCACATCCAGCAGCACGCCCCAGGGCTTGCCGCCGGGGATCGGCTCGAAGGCGGCCAGCACCTTCAGGCGCTGCTGGTCGTGGAGAATCTGCAGCTTGCCGTCGGCGAGTTTTCGAACCAGTTCCGCGCCCTGGGTCCGGTCGACCTGGTCGAAGCGCTGGGCCAGCTTGCCGGCATCGGCGCTGTAGCCGGCCAGCAGGCCCACGGGGCTGAGGATGCCGACCGTGGTCTGGCCTTCGTAGAGACTGCGGCTGGCGGTCTGGCTCAGGGCCTGGAGGCTGTTGAGGTTGATGTCGATGGACAGGGTGGCGATGACCTTGTCGCCCGTCTTGAGCGGGAACACGATGCTGGTCATCAGCACGCGCTGGCCGTCGATGTCATAGAAGTACGGCTCGACCACGCATACCGTGCCGGTGCTGCGCGGGCACACCCACCAGGTGTTGGCCGGCTGGCCGCTGGGGCCGATCTCGGTGTTGGCCATGTCGTGCTCGGGCAGGGCCATCGAGGTCAGCTGGCCGACCCGTGGCTGCGACCAGTACAGGGCGAAGCGCCCGGTCTCGTTGCTGCCCAGCTCGCTCTGGCCGGTGAACAGCTTGTCCTTGCCATCCAGCGCGCCCGGCTCGAACACCAGCGACAGGCCGAGCAGGTCGGGGTTGGCCTGCAGCGCGGCACGCACCTGGGCGGTCATGTCCTGGCGCAGGTCGTAGGCGTCGAGGAAGCGTTTCTCCGCCTGTTCGCGCAGGAACAGTACCTGGCGGGCAAAGCCGGCGCCGTACTGGTAGGCGTCCATGAACTGGCGGCGGATGTTCAGGGCCTGGACCTCGCCCTGGGACTCGATTCGCGACTGGGCCGAGTCGGAGAGCATGCGCATGCTGCTGGCTTTCACCAGGTCCGAACTGTGATCCATGCGGTACAGCGAAAGGCCGACGAGCAGGGTGACGATGGCCGCCAGGCACAGGCCCGCCAGCAGGGTGATCTTCCATTGGATGGAGAGTTGTCGCAGCAAAGGCATGGGGAAAATCCCTTGTAATAGGTTTGATGCTGCCGACTGTGTCGGCCTGTTCGGAATTTTCTTTATTCAAACGTTCAATTAAACCCTGCGACTTTCGTCTATTTCCTACGCGATGTTGCGGCGCAGACGCTTTTGACTTCTGCCGGCCTGTGCTTCAGAGTGTGCGCCCTCCATAACAACATCCCCTGGTCCGGCCACTGCCCGTGTGCAGTCTGTCGCCGGAATGCCCGCTTTTTGTCTGTCGTAACGAGGTTCGCACACCATGAATGCAGTGATTGCCGCGGTCGGGCTCATGCTGATCCTGAGCCTGTCCCGCGTGCATGTGGTCATCGCGCTGATCATTGGCGCCCTGGCCGGAGGCCTGGTCGGTGGACTGGGTATCGAGGGCACGCTCAAGGCCTTCAACGGTGGCCTGGGTGGCGGTGCCACGGTGGCCTTGTCCTATGCCTTGCTTGGAGCCTTCGCGGTGGCCATCGCCAAGTCCGGACTGGCCCACGCCCTGGCCGACCGGGCCCTGGCGATGATCGATCGCCAAGGGCATGCCGACGGTGGCAAGGTCAAGTGGCTGCTGGTCGGCCTGATGCTGGTGGTGGCGGTGTCGTCGCAGAACATCCTGCCGATCCACATTGCCTTCATTCCCTTGCTGGTGCCGCCGCTGCTGTATGTGCTGACGCGCCTGCGCATCGACCGCCGGCTGATCGCCTGCGTGATCACCTTCGGCCTGATCACCCCGTACATGTTCCTGCCGGTGGGCTTCGGCAACATCTTCCTCAACGAGATCCTGCTGGCCAATGTCAGCCGCGCCGGGGTGGATGTCAGCGGCGTCAACGTGACCCACGCCATGGCCATCCCGGCGGCGGGCATGCTCGCCGGCCTGTTGCTGGCAGTGTGCTTCAGCTACCGCAAGAAACGTGACTACGACCTAGAACGCATCGAGCAGGTCGAGCAAGTCAGTGTGCAGTACAACCCAGTGACCCTGCTGGTGGCTGGGGTGGCGATCGGTGCCGCGTTCATCATCCAGCTTTGGCTGGACTCGATGATCATCGGCGCGATGGTCGGCTTCCTGATCTTCTCGTTGTCGGGCATCGTGCGTTGGAAGGACACCGACAGCCTGTTCACCGAAGGCATGAAGATGATGGCGATGATCGGCTTCATCATGATCGCCGCGTCCGGCTTTGCCGAAGTGATGAAGGCCACCGGTGAAGTGAAAAGCCTGGTGGAGGCCTCGGCCCAGTGGATCGATCACAGCAAAGGTGTCGGTGCGCTGCTGATGCTGCTGGTGGGGTTGCTGGTGACCATGGGCATCGGCTCTTCATTCTCCACCGTGCCGATCCTGGCGGCGATCTTCGTGCCGCTGTGCGTGCAACTGGGCTTCGATCCGCTGGCCACGGTGTGCATCGTCGGTACCGCAGGCGCGCTGGGCGATGCCGGCTCGCCGGCGTCGGA
This sequence comes from Pseudomonas sp. DrBHI1, assembly GCF_002205115.1. Lineage (NCBI taxonomy): Bacteria > Pseudomonadati > Pseudomonadota > Gammaproteobacteria > Pseudomonadales > Pseudomonadaceae > Pseudomonas > Pseudomonas sp. DrBHI1. Next base: position 63,743 of record NZ_NIBE01000057.1, on the reverse strand, counting down.
CTCGACCCTGGGGCCGACTTCGGGGCTGAACGTGGACGGGCAGCACCACCACATCTGGGATACCGTGGTGCCGACGTTCATCCACTACAACCTGCCGTTGCTGGCGTTTGGCTGGTTGGCGGCGATGACGTTGTGATCGGCGACTTGTCCTGATATCACCGGGGGCCGCCCTGCGGCCCCAGATCGGGGTTTCAGCCGCGGGTCGGCGCAGGGACGATGCGGTTGAGGACGGTGCTGCCGTCCTTGCTGCGGGTCAGGTACACCGGCAGCACCTTGGGCAGGGTGTCGACGAGGCGGGCGACCTCGCGGGTACTGTAGACGCCGCTGATGCGGATGCTGGCGGTGCTGTCGTCGGCCAGCATGAGCGGCTTGTCCAGGTAGCGATTGATCACCGGCAGCGCCTGGCCGAGGCTGAGGTTGTCCAGCACCAGCTTGCCGCTGCGCCAGGCCAGGCTGTTGCCGTAGTCGTCGCTCTGGTTCAGCTCGGGTTCGAAGTCACCCTTGTGGTAGCTGGCCTGCATGCCCGGGCCAAGGCGATAGCCGCCGGCGTTGCCGCTGGCGCTGACCAGCACCGAGCCTTCCACCAGCGTCACCTTGACCTGGTCCTCGTACTTCCACACGTTGAACTGGGTCCCGGTGACACGGGTCTGGCCGTTGGCGGCGTGGACGATGAACGGGTGACTGCTGTCGTGGGTAACCTTGAAGAACGCCTCGCCCTTGACCAGGGTGACCTTGCGCTCGTCCTTGTAGTTGAGGAAACGCAGTTCGCTGTGGAGGTTCAGCTCGACGCTGCTGCCGTCGCTCAGACGCACCTGGCGCAGATGGTCGGTGGCTTCGAAGTGCTGGTAGCCGTTGGGCAGCCAGCCCTGCTCCCAGCCGACCCAGCCTGCCAGGGGCAGGGCGAGCAGGGCGATGGCTGCGGCGGAGGCGAACGGCCGCCAGTGGCGCGTCGGCGCCGCTGGCCGGGTGGCTAGCGGGATCACCTGGGCGCTGCGCGGCAGCAGGTCGGCGGTGTCCCAGATTTCCAGCATTGCCTGGTATTCCTCGGCATGCCGCGGGTCGCTCGCCAGCCATTGGCCGAATGCCTCGCGCTCGGCCGCCGTGCAGTCGTCGGCGTGCAGGCGCATGCACCAATGCGCGGCGGCATCGGTGATGGCATCTTCTTCGCTTGGAATGTGGCGGTCCTGGTTCATCGCGGCTCCCGGTTTTGCGGCATTCTACCCCCGGGCGGGTGCTTCCGAGAACGAGTTAATGGCGAATGACTATCAATTGTGTAGTTTTTCGTCGTATCTGCGGTTGTGTTTCATCTACAACAGGGCAGGGGGCTGCGTGGGAAGACAAGGGCGGTAGCACCAAGCCTTGACTTCTTCTCACGCCACACGCTAGTTTCCCACCCCATGAACCTATTCCCGCAGCGTCGTGCCCTCAGCATTATTACCGCCATTATCAGTTTGGCGGGCTAGCGCACACATGCACTGAACCCGCCCTGGAGGCGGGTTTCTTCTCTCTGACTCCTGGGCACTACAAAAAACCAGGAGTCATCGATGACCAGCTTCAGCGCCACCCTGCGTTCCCCGGCAACGCCCCAGCAACTGCTGTCCGAGCAAGTACGCCGGATTCTTTCGGCCCCGGTGTACGACCTGGCCATCGAAACCCCCTTGCAAGCGGCGCCGGCCCTGTCGGCCAGCCTGGGCAACCAGGTCCTGCTCAAGCGTGAAGACCTGCAACCGACGTTCTCCTTCAAGATCCGCGGCGCCTACACCCGGCTGTCGCGCCTGACGTGCGCCCAGCGCGAGCGCGGCGTCATCACCGCGTCGGCCGGCAATCATGCCCAGGGCGTGGCCCTGGCCGGCTCGCACCTGGGCATCAAGACCACCATCGTCATGCCCACCACCACCCCCTCGCTCAAGGTCGAAGGTGTGCGTTCACGGGGTGGCCATGTGGTGCTGCACGGCGAAAGCTTCCCCCACGCCCTGGCCCATGCCCTGCAACTGGCCGATCGCGACGGCGCGACTTTCGTGCCGCCGTTCGACGATCCTGACGTCATCGCCGGGCAGGGCACCGTGGCCATGGAGATCCTTCGCCAGCACCCCGGCCCGCTGCATGCGATCTTCGTCCCGGTCGGCGGCGGCGGCCTGATCGCTGGCATCGCCGCCTACGTCAAGTACCTGCGCCCCGAGGTCAAGGTGATCGGCGTCGAGCCGGAGGACTCCAACTGCCTGCAGGCCGCCATGGCCGCCGGCGAGCGGGTGATCCTGCCGCAGGTCGGCACTTTCGCCGACGGCGTGGCGGTGGCGCAGATCGGCGCGCACTGCTTCGAGCTGTGCCGCCACTTCGTCGACGAGGTGGTGACGGTCAGCAGCGACGAGCTGTGCGCGGCGATCAAGGACATCTATGACGACACCCGCTCGATCACCGAACCCTCCGGCGCCCTGGCCGTGGCCGGCATCAAACGCTACGTGGCCCGCGAGGGCCTGCAGGGCCAGGCCCTGGTGGCCATCGACTCCGGTGCCAACGTCAACTTCGACCGCCTGCGCCATGTGGCCGAGCGCGCCGAGCTGGGCGAGCAGCGCGAGGCGATCATCGCCGTGACCATCCCCGAGCGCCCCGGCAGCTTCCGCGCCTTCTGCCTGGCCCTGGGCAAGCGCCAGATCACCGAGTTCAACTACCGCTACTACCCGGGCAAGGAGGCGCGCTTGTTCGTCGGTGTGCAGACCCACCCCCTGCACGACCCACGGGAGCAACTGCTAACCAGCCTGCACGAGCAGGGCTACCAGGTGCTCGACCTTACCGACAACGAACTGGCCAAGCTGCACGTGCGCCACACCGTCGGCGGCCACGCGGCGCCGGGCGGCGGCGAGCGGGTACTGCGCTTTGAGTTCCCCGAGCGTCCTGGGGCGCTGCTGGGTTTTCTCGAACGCCTGGGCAAGCGCTGGAACATCAGCCTGTTCCACTACCGCAACCACGGCGCGGCGCAGGCACGGGTGTTCGCTGGGTTGGAGGTGCCGGACGACGAGCTGGCCGGGCTGCCGCGGGCGCTGGACGAGATGGGCTATCAGTACTGGGACGAGACGGAGAACCCGGCGTATCGGCTGTTCATGGGGTAGGTTTGCCCTGGATCAACGCGCCCACGCCCAATTCGGCGGATGCTCAAAGCCCACCGTCAGCTTGAGAGGACCCCGGCCATGAGCAGCACGTTCTTCATTCCCGCCGTGAACATCATGGGCATCGACTGCCTGGAGGAGGCGATGACCGCGATCGCGGGCTACGGCCTGCGCAAGGCGTTGATCGTCACCGATGCCGGGCTGGCCAAGGCCGGCGTCGCCGAGCGCATCGCCGGGATGCTGGCCATGCGCGACATCGATTCGCGGGTGTTCGACGGCGCCAAGCCCAACCCGAGCATCGCCAACGTCGAGGCGGGTCTGGCGATGCTGCGTCGCGAGGGCTGCGACTGCGTGGTCTCGCTGGGGGGCGGGTCGCCCCATGACTGCGCCAAGGGCATCGCCCTGTGCGCCACCAACGGTGGGCATATCAGCGATTACGAAGGTGTGGATCGCTCGGCCAAGCCGCAGCTGCCGCTGATCGCGATCAATACCACGGCGGGCACCGCCAGCGAGATGACCCGTTTCTGTATCATCACCGACGAGGCGCGCCACGTGAAAATGGCCATCGTCGATCGCAACGTCACGCCGATCCTGTCGGTCAACGACCCGGCGCTGATGGTCGGCATGCCCAAGGGCCTCACCGCCGCCACCGGCATGGACGCGCTGACCCACGCCATCGAGGCCTATGTCTCCACCGCCGCCACGCCGATCACCGACGCCTGCGCGCTCAAGGCCGTGAGCCTGATCAGCGACAACCTGCGCCAGGCGGTTGCCGACGGCGGCGACCTGGTGGCGCGGGAGAACATGGCTTATGCCCAGTTCCTGGCAGGCATGGCCTTCAACAACGCCTCGCTGGGCTACGTGCACGCCATGGCGCACCAGCTGGGTGGCTTCTATGACCTGCCCCATGGCGTGTGCAACGCGGTGCTGCTGCCCCATGTGCAACGCTTCAACGCCAAGGTCAGCGCCGCGCGCCTGCGTGACGTGGCCAAGGCCATGGGGGTGAAGGTCTGCGGGCTGGACGCGGAGCAGGGCGCCGGGGCGGCGATCTCGGCCATCGAGCACCTGGCGGCGGCCATCGGCATACCGGCCGGGCTGGCGGAGCTGGGGGCCAAGGTCGAGGATGTGCCGGTGCTGGCGGCCAATGCGTTGAAGGATGCCTGCGGGCTGACCAATCCGCGGGTGGCCAGCCAGGTGGAGATCGAGGCGATCTTCAAGGCCGCGTTCTAGTCCGGTCGCGTCATCGTGGGGCAAGCCCGTTTCCACGAGGGTCGCGAAAAACGACCCTGATGGGGCTTGCTCAGCGTTCGCGCATGAAGAACCCGGCCACGTACTTGCGGAAGGTCTCCAGGCTCTTGAAGTCGGCGTAGCGCTTGAAGTTCTCGGCATCCGGCTCCGGCCCGATCGGTTGCTCCAGCAACGACACCGACAGCACCCGGTCCTGGTCAGAGGTCAGCACAAGCTCGTCCATCACCTGACCGCCGATCACCGGGCGGCGCATCAGTACCTTCACCCCTTTGCTCGCCATCCAGTCGATCAGCGACACCAGCGCCTTGAGCGGCTCGCGCTCTTCGTCGCGGTACACCGGGAACAGGTGCGCGCGCGAAAGCACCGGCACGCTGGCCACATGGATCAGCTCGTAGAAATGGCTGCCGGCGGTGGCCGGCGAGTACAGCGCCAGGGCCAGCAAGGGGCCTGAGGCGCGGTTACCGCCCCAGTAATGGTGATGACCTTGGAAGTCGAAGCCGTCCTCGCTGCGGTTGTTGAACAGCTTGCGGCCCTTGATCTGGTCGACGCAGTCGAGCAGCAGGCCATGGCGGCGATGGTTGCCGAACACCGTGGCCTCGCGCAGGCGCGCCTTGAGCATCATCATGTGCTTCATGTCCAGACGTGTTTCCAGGTAGTTGCTGGCCGGCACCCGCTCCAGCAGCGGATAGCGGCTGGCGACGCCGCGCAGCTCGGCGAAC